>NZ_JBFBCG010000003.1:0-188349 GCF_040683105.1 Streptomyces sp. NPDC051020
TCTGCGCCTCGGGCAATGCCTGTCCAGGCAAGCATGGCCGACATCACCGAGGGGAAGCATGTGACCTGCGTCTAACAATTGCGCCCCGATGGAGCCCGCCGGGGTGCGCGGGGCTCCGCCGTGCGGACCCGGCCATGCGCAAGGTCCGTCCCATGCTGCATGCTGTGCCTTTACACGGCCTTCGGCATGGAGCTGCGCATGACTTCCACCTTTCCGTCCATCTCCATCAGCACGGATCGGTTGGTGCTGCGCCCCTTCGACATGTCCGACGTTCCCGCGTACGTCGAGATGATGAACGACGAACTCGTCACCGCCTGGACCGGGGCGCCCCACCCCTACACCCAGGTCGACGCCGAACGCTGGGTCCGCAGGATCGCTCCTGCACAGCGAACGGGCGGCGACGGCATCGTCTTCGCCGTCACCGAATTCCTCACCCAGCGCCTCGTCGGCTCGGTCCGGCTGCGTAACACCGACTGGCGCACCCTCGCCACCGAGGCCACCTACATCACGGCCCCCTGGGCCCGCGGCGAGGGATACGCCACCGAGTCCGTCCTCGCCGTCGCCCAGTGGATCTTCCGTGACCAGGGCTTCGAACGCATCGAACTGCGCACCGCCGCCGACAACACCGCCTCCCAGCAGGTCGCCCAGAAGCTCGGCTGCATCAGTGAGGGCGTGCTGCGCAACGCCGGGATAGCGCGCACTCAGACCGAGGACGGCGGCTGGACCGACATCAGGACCGACCTGATCGTCTGGGGCCTGCTCCCCGAGGACCTCGAAGGAGTCGCCGAGCAGTTGGCCGACGCGGGCGGCTACGGCACCTACAGCGACTGGAACTGACGCAGGGGACCGCACCGGTACGGACCGGTCGGGGACCGGATAGTCTCACCCTGCCCGCCCTCTTGTGGGCAGCCAACCTGTGACGACTCCTGGAGACTGACGACAGATGGCCGACCGGGTCACGGTGATCGGCTGGGACGGCTCGCCCCTGACTGCGGTGGCCACGGCCGCGCTCTCGGCTGCCACCCTCGTCGCGGGCGCCGCCCACCACCTCGCTCTCCCTGAAGTCCCGGCAGCAGCCGAACGGATCCGCCTCGGCTCCATCGACCTGGCCGCCCGCAGGATCGCCGGCCACCGCGGCACCGCCGTGGTCCTCGCCGACGGCGACCCCGGCTTCTTCGGGGTCGTACGCAACCTCCGCGCACCCGAACACGGCCTGGAAGTCGAAGTCGTTCCCGCCGTGTCGGCCGTGGCCACCGCGTTCGCCCGCGCCGGAATGCCCTGGGAGGACGCCCAGATCGTCGTCGCCCACCCCCGCACCCTGCGCCGCGCCGTCAACGTCTGCCGCGCCCACCACAAGGTCGCCGTCCTCACCTCGCCCGGCGCGGGACCCGCCGAACTCGCCCTGCTGCTCGACGGCGTCCACCGCACGTTCGTCATCTGCGAGGAACTCGGCACCGCACGCGAACAGGTCACCGTCCTCACCTCCGACAAGGCCGCCGACCACGTCTGGCGCGACCCGAACGTGGTGATCGTCATCGGCAGCGGACCCGAACAGCAGACCACCAGTGGCTGGATCTCCGGCCGCCACCCCCACGGCGTACGGGGCTGGGCGCTGCCCTCCGACGCCTACCCGGACAGCGCCACCGACCCCGAGGGCGAGTCCCCGGGGCTGCGCGCCGCCCAACTCGCCCGCCTCGGCCCGCGTGGGGGCGACCTCGTCTGGGACATCGGCTCCGGCAGCGGCGCCCTCTCTGTGGAGGCGGCGCGGTTCGGTGCGGCGGTCCTGGCGGTCGACAGCGACCCGGACGCCTGCGCCCGAACGGCCGCCGCTGCCCGCGCCTTCGGTGTGCAGCTCCAGGTTGTCCATGGCCGCGCACCCCATGTGCTGGAACGGCTGCCCGAGCCGGATGTCGTACGGATCGGGGGCGGCGGCGTCCCCGTCGTCACCGCCGTTGCCGACCGCCGGCCTGAGCGGATCGTCACCCACGCCTCGACCCGCGACGAGGCCGAAGCGCTCGGCGCCGCACTCACCGGGAACGGCTACACGGTCGAGTGCGCACTTCTCCAGGCCGTCGAACTCGACACGTCCGTATGGACGGAGCGCGAACGCTCGGTTGTGTTTCTGCTCTCGGCAATGCGATCGGACCTCGCCCCGTGACCCGGTCGGCGTACTGCGCGAGGTAGGCTGGCCGATCGTTGCACCGCACCTGGACGTTAGTCGGTTCGTTCGTCAATGTCCGGAAAAGGGGACCGTTTTGGGCCTCGTTGTGGTACGGCAAACCCCGGGGGACGCGCAACGTGGCGCAGCCCACAGCGAGCCGTGGCAGAACTGCCTGTCGCGGCGGCGAACGGCCGCGAGAATGATGTACGTCCGCGTCCGATTCGTGCCGCGCGGCGAGCCCGCTCGTTCTTCATGACGAGCACCGGCGTGCCGTATTCGGGCGTCCCGGGCGAAGGGCCGAAGGAGCACTGACGATGGGCGAGGGGTACGCATGAGTGACACCGGCCAGATCCCGGGCGAGGGACTGCCGGAGAGCGCAGGCATGGTGGAGCAACCGGGCATCCCCGCCCCGGGCGCGTACACCTTCCTCGACCCCTCCGAGCATGTGCCCGAGGACGACGACCTTCTGCTGATGCCGAGCCCGCAGGGCGCCTGGAGCGACCAGCAAGTGGCCCCGGTCCCCGGTCAGCCGACGGACGGCGGTGCCGGGCAGGCGCAGGCACCCGTGGCCGAGCAGGCTGCCTACCCGGCGCAGCCGCAGGGCCGGCCCGCCATGCAGGCCGCGCAGGCCCAGGGACCCGTGCAGATCCAGGCGCCGGACCCGGCGGTGTACGCCGTGCAGCAGGCGGTGACCGGAGCGATGACCGAGACCGGACAGGGCACGCACGAGTCCGGCGGCCGCGACTCGGGTGCCGTCGACCTCAATGGCGTACGTATGCCGGCCCAGGCCCCCGCTCCCGCACAGGCTGCGGTGGCCCAGGCCGCCGCCCCCGTACGCCGACCGCTGCACCGCGGCCCGGGCTCCGGCGAGTCGACCCCGTCGTACGGCGGGACGCCGACCGGCGGAGTGGTCCGTTCGCTCGCCGACCGAGGACCGGCGGGCGCGCCGCAGTCCCCGATGCCCGCACGGCAGGCGGGACCGCCCACCACCGGTCCCGAGTACTTCGACCAGCCGGGCACCGAAGCGGCTGTGGTGCCGGGCCCGCAGCTCGGCGAGATCCCGCCGCAGGGCGGGAGCCCGTGGGCGGCCCATGCGCCGGAGCAGGTCGCGGCGCCCGTGGCCGCGGAACCCGTCGCAGAAACGGTCGTTCCGGAGTTCGTCGAGCCCGCCCCGGTGGCCGAACCGGCTGCGGAGCCGGTCGCCGTGCCGGCTGCGGAGCCGGTCGCCGTGCCGGCTGCGGCCGAGGTTCCGTCCGCGGAGGCCGCCGCTGCGGTGGAGACACCGGTGGAAGCAGCGCCCGCAGGCCAGTTCGTGCCGGTGGACGGGTCGGTGCCGACCACCCCGCAACTGGCCCCGACGCCGGTCGCGGAGCCGGTCGTGGCATTCGAGCCCGCGCCCGAACCCCAGCCCGAGCATGTGGCGATCGCCGTCGAGCCCGCACCCGCCCCGGTCATCGAGACCACCGAGACCGTCCATCCGGTAGAGGCGGTCGAAGCACCGGCCCCCGAGCCGGTCGCGGCCGCCGAGCCGGTCGCCGTCCAGGAGCCGGTCGCGGCCCCCGAGCTGGTCGTCGCCCCTGAGCCTGCCCCCGCTCCGGAGGAGCCCGCCCCCGCACCCGTCCTCGTGGCCGAGGCGGCGCCCGAGACGGTGACGGCCCCCGAACCGGAGCCCGAAACCGGCCCCGAAGTCATCGAGACCCCGGACGTCACGGTCCCCGTGGCCGACGCGCCCCCCGTGGCCGACGCGCCCCCCGTGGCCGACGCGCCCCCCGTGGCCGACGCGGCCCCCGTGGCCGACGCGCCCCCCGTGGCCGACGCGGCCCCCGTGGTTGCCGCCGAGCCCGCAGAGGTCTCTGGGCACACGGAGCCGGCCGACTCGGAGCCCGTTGCGGACGAGCAGCCCGTCGAACCGGCCCAGGCCACCGCCACGGCAGAGCCCGAGGCCGCGGAGGCCGCGGTGGAGACCGAGGCTCCCGCCTCCGCACCCGCCCCCGGCTACGACGACGCCGAGCGCGAAGCCGTGCTCCGGGTGATGCGCGAACGCCGCGACATCCGTAACGGCTTCCGCAGCGACCCCATCCCGCACGAGGTCCTGCTCCGCGTCCTCGAAGCCGCGCACACGGCGCCCAGCGTCGGCCACTCGCAGCCCTGGGACTTCGTCGTCATCCGCTCGGCGGAGACCCGCCGCTCCATGCACGAACTGGCGCAGCGTCAGCGTGACGCCTACGCCAAGTCGCTGCCCAAGGGCCGGGCCAAGCAGTTCAAGGAACTGAAGATCGAGGCGATCCTCGAGACCCCGGTCAACATCGTCGTCACCGCCGATCCCACCCGCGGCGGCCGCCACACGCTCGGTCGGCACACCCAGCCGCAGATGGCCCCGTACTCCTCGGCGCTCGCCGTCGAGAACCTGTGGCTCGCCGCTCGCGCGGAGGGCCTCGGCGTCGGCTGGGTCAGCTTCTTCGACGAGCGGGAAATGGTCCGCGCCCTGGGCCTGCCCGAGCACCTCGAAGTCGTCGCGTACCTCTGTGTCGGTTACGTCGACGAGTTCCCCGAGGAGCCCGAACTGATGCAGGCGGGCTGGTCCAAGCGCCGCCCGCTGTCCTGGGTCGTCCACGAGGAGACGTACGGCCGCCGCGCCCTGCCCGGCGAGGAACCGCACGACCTGCTGCAGGAGACCATCTCCAACATCCGCCCGCTGGATGCCAAGGCGCTCGGCGAGGCGTGGGAACGCCAGAAGCGGATGACCAAGCCGGCCGGTGCGCTCGGCATGTTGGAGATCATCTCCGCACAGCTTTCGGGCCTCTCCCGGATGTGCCCGCCGCCCATCCCGGAGCCCGCGGCGGTCGCGATCTTCGCCGGGGACCACGGAGTGCACGCCCAGGGCGTCACTGCGTGGCCGCAGGAGGTCACCGGCCAGATGGTCGCGAACTTCCTCGGCGGCGGCGCGGTCTGCAACGCGTTCGCGTCCCAGGTCGGCGCCGAAGTGTGCGTGGTCGACGTCGGCGTCGCCACGGAGCTGCCCGCGACACCCGGCCTGCTGCCCCGCAAGGTGCGCGCCGGCACGGCCGACTTCACCACCGGCCCCGCCCTCACCCGCGAGGAGGTCCTCTCGGCCATCGAGGTCGGCATCGAGACCGCCCGCGACCTGGTCGCGGCGGGCAACAAGGGCCTGCTCACCGGTGAGATGGGCATCGCCAACACCACCGCGTCCGCGGCACTGATCTGCGTGTACACCGGCATGGACCCGGCCGAGGTGACCGGCCGCGGCACCGGCATCAACGACGAGATGCACGCCCGCAAGGTCGACGTGGTCCGCCGGGCCCTCGAACTCCACCAGCCCGACCCGGCCGACCCGATCGGTGTACTCGCCGCGGTCGGCGGCCTGGAGCACGCCGCAATGGCAGGCTTCCTGCTCGGCGGCGCCTCGCTCCGTACGCCCGTCATCCTGGACGGCGTCAGCGCGGGCGCCGCGGCCCTGGTCGCCCGGGCGATCGCCCCCGAGGCCCTCGCCGCATGCATCGCCGGCCACCGCAGCGCCGAGCCCGGCCACGTAGCCGCGCTCAACAAGCTTGGTCTGCGCCCGCTGGTCGACCTCGACCTCCGCCTCGGCGAAGGAACGGGCGCGCTGCTGGCGCTCCCGATCGTGCAGAGCGCGGCGCGGGCGATGCACGAGGTGGCGACGTTCGATTCGGCAGGCGTCACCGAGAAGTAGCGCTCGACCGTGCTCGGCCCGGCCGGCGTCCGAGACGCTCGGCCGGGCCGAGCCACGGTTTCGGGCAGGGGCGGGCAGGGGGCAGCTTCGCGCAGCGGCCCCCACCGGCCCGCCCCGCGCCCCGACGCACCCCGTATCGTGGACCCACGCCCCACAAAACCGCACGTCACAGCCGCTCCACCGCCGCAGCGGCCCGCACCGCGCATTGCACGAGGAGCCCGCACCGCCATGGCCGAGCACGCCGATCACCCCGCGTACCCCGTCGGACTGCGCCTGAGCGGGCGCCGCGTCGTCGTCGTCGGCGGCGGCCAGGTCGCGCAGCGCCGCCTCCCCGCGCTCATCGCGGCGGGTGCCGACATCACCCTCGTATCGCCGTCCGCGACTGCGTCGGTCGAGGCGATGGCCGACGCCGGTGAGATCCGCTGGGAGCGCCGCCGGTACGAGGAGGGGGACCTGACCGACACCTGGTACGCGCTCATCGCCTCCGACGACGCCGCCGCGAACGACGCCGCGTCCGCCGAGGCCGAGCGCACCCGCACCTGGTGCGTGCGCAGCGACAACGCCGACGTGGCCACCGCCTGGACCCCGGCCACCGGTCGCAGCGAGGGCGTGACCGTCGCCGTCCTCTCCACCGACGCCCAGGGCCGCGACCCGCGCCACTCCGCCGCCGTCCGCGACGCCATCGTCGAGGGCCTGCGCGACGGCACACTCGCCACCGCGCACCACCGCACCCGCCCCGCCCCCGGTGTCTCCCTGGTCGGCGGCGGCCCCGGCGATCCCGACCTGATCACCGTGCGCGGCCGTCGCCTCCTCGCCGAGGCCGATGTCGTCATCGCCGACCGGCTCGGCCCGCGCGACCTGCTCGACGAACTGCCGCCGCACGTCGAGGTGATCGACGCGGCGAAGATCCCGTACGGCCGTTTCATGGCGCAGGAGGCGATCAACCAGGCGCTCATCGAGCACGCCAAGGCGGGCAAGGCCGTCGTCCGGCTCAAGGGCGGCGACCCGTTCGTCTTCGGCCGAGGCATGGAGGAGGCGCAGGCGCTCGCCGCCGAGGGCATCCCGTGCACCGTCGTCCCCGGCATCTCCAGCTCGATCTCCGTACCCGGCGCGGCCGGAATCCCCGTCACCCACCGTGGGGTGGCACACGAGTTCACCGTTGTCAGCGGTCATGTCGCCCCCGACGACGAGCGTTCGCTGGTCGACTGGGCAGCGCTCGCGCAGCTGCGCGGCACTCTCGTGCTGCTGATGGCCGTCGACAAGATCGGCGCCATCGCGAAGGCCCTCATCGCCCACGGCAAGTCCCCGGAAACCCCGGTCGCCCTGGTCCAGGAGGGCACCACGGCATCCCAGCGCCGCGTCGACGCGACCCTCGCGACCGTCGGTGAGCGGGCCGTCGCCGAAGAGGTGCGGCCCCCGGCCGTGATCGTCATCGGCGATGTCGTCGCGGTCGGTACGGACTCCGCCCCGCACCCCGCCGAGTAACCAGCGGTAACGGATCTTTTTCCCAGCCGTTGGCACCACACACCGGACAAGGCAGTATCAAGCTGTGGCAGATTTCATCGCCGTCGACGACCCCGACGACCCTCGCCTGCGCGACTACACGGGCCTGACCGACGTCGAACTCCGACGCAGGCGGGAGCCGGCCGAAGGACTCTTCATCGCCGAGGGCGAGAAGGTGATCAGACGCGCCCGGCACGCGGGGTACGAGATGCGCTCGATGCTGCTCTCCGCGAAGTGGGTCGATGTGATGCGCGATGTCATCGACGAGGTTCCGGCCCCGGTGTACGCGGTCAGCCCGGAACTCGCCGAACGCGTCACCGGCTACCACGTGCACCGCGGCGCACTCGCCTCCATGCAGCGCAAGCCGCTGCCGACGGCCGAGGAGCTGCTGGTGACGACCCGCCCCGTCGTCATGGAGGCGGTCAACGACCACACCACCGTCGGAGCGGTGTTGCCTTTGGGTCGACAAGAACGGGCAGCTCGGCGCATCGCCGTGTTCGAGGACATGGTTGATCATGCCAACCTGGGGGCCGCGTTCAGGAACGCCGCTGCCCTGGGCGTCGACGCGGTCCTCCTGACCCCGCGCTGCGCAGATCCTCTGTACCGGAGGTCCGTGAAGGTCTCGATGGGGGCCGTTTTCCAGGTGCCGTGGACTCGCCTGGAGGCCTGGCCGAAGGGCGTCGAGGTCTTGCGTTCCGCGGGTTTCATGGTCGCCGCACTCTGCTTGAGCGGCCGAGCGATCACCCTCGACGAACTCGCCGCGCGGAACGACGAGAAGCTCGCCCTGGTCTTCGGCACGGAAGGCGCCGGCCTCACCCCCGGGACCCTGGCCGCAGTCGACGAGCACGTCCGCATCCCGATGGACGCCGGTGTGGACTCCCTCAACGTGGCAGCCGCCTCGGCCGTGGCCTTCTACGCCACCCGACCGCGAACTGCGTGAACCCGGCGTACTGCCGTTCGGCCGCATCGATCGCCAGAACGTAGACCCGCGGGCCGCCGCGGTCGCGTTCTACGCGGTGGCGACGGGTCGCCCGCAGGACTGACCGCCCGCCGTCTCCTGACATGGATCGTCGGGCCGCAGCGGCTGGTGCAGCCCGTGCCACCCAGGGGTGTCCTGGGCGCCCAGTCCGCGGGCCGGCCCCTGGCAGCCCTGCGCCGCCGCGATGCCGAGCGCCACGAGCAGCGTCACCACGACGAACACGACGAGCCGCTGCCGCAGCAGCCGCGGATTGGCGGGACGCCGGCCCGTCGAGGTCGTGCGGGCGCCGGGCCGCGTGCCCGGCCGGCCGTTCGTCCCGTTCGTGCCCTGCGGGCGCTTGCCGGAGCGCGTCGTCATGCGCGGCGGCTGCTGCTGAGGGCGCGAACCGCCGGTGCGGGACGACGAACCACGCGAAGACGCCGGCGCCTGCCGGCTCTGCGGACGGGGCGGTGGCGGGCCCGCCGCACGCCGGGTCTGCTGTTCGGTGTACGGGCCGTCGAGCCGGCCGGTCGGCCGGTCCAGCTCCTGCGCCGAGCGCTGGGCGGGCGGCCGGCTCTCGTGCACGCCCTGCGCCTCACGGGCCGCGATCTCCTTGAGGCGCATGGAGAGTTGAAGCGTGCTCGGCCGCTCCTCCGGATCCTTCGCCAGACAGGCACTCACCAGTGGCGCCAGCGCGTCGTGCACGTCGTACAACTGCGGTTCCTCGTGCACCACGCGGTAGAGCATCACCTCGGAACTGCCGTGCCCGAAAGGCGAGTCGGCCGTCGCCGCGTACGCCAGCGTGGCACCGAGCGAGAAGACGTCCGTCGCGGGCGTCACCGCCGCGCCCCGCACCTGCTCCGGCGCGAGGAATCCCGGCGAGCCCACCGCCGTGCCGACATGCGTGAGCGTGCTCGCTCCGGTCGCCCAGGCGATCCCGAAGTCGATGATCCGGGGGCCCTTGGGGGAGAGGAGGATGTTCGACGGCTTCAGGTCGCGATGGACGACACCCGCCTCGTGCACCGCCACGAGCCCCTCGGAGAGCGCCGCCCCGATCGACGCCACCTCGGCCGCCGACAGCGGACCTTCCTCGGCCACCTTGTCGTGCAGCGAGGGCCCGGGGACGTACTGTGTCGCGAACCACGGGCGGTCCGCCTCCAGATCGGCGGCCACCAGACGCGCCGTACAGCCGCCGCGGATCCGCCGCGCCGCCGACACCTCACGCGCGAAACGCGAACGGAACTCCTGGTCCTCGGCGAGATCCGGGCGGATCACCTTGAGCGCCACCCGCTGACCGCGCCGGTCCGAACCGAGATAGACGACACCCATGCCGCCCGCCCCGAGTCGCCGGTGCAGCCTGAACGAGCCGACGACACGCGGGTCCTCGCGCCGGAGCCGCATCATCGCCATCGTCTGCCCATCCCCGCTGCCTGGTCCGCCTGACGTGGCACAGCTTACGTACCCGTGGCCCGGCGCGCTCAGAGGCCGCGCCCTCGCCCGCCGATCGATTGTCAGTGCCGGGTGGGAAACTTGAGAAGTGGTCAGGGAGCCGCGGATCCACGCTCCCTGGCCCGTGCGAGATCTCAAAGGTCCGTCGCAGAAGGGGGATTGGATCAGTGAAGGGCGATCGTGTGGAGATAGTCGTGGACGCGGGAGACACGACGCGTACGTACGAGGTGGTGGCCACCAGAGCAGGCCGCCGGGTGGAGACAGCTGTCCGCCGAGGGGTGGTCGAAGTGAGTGAAGTCACTCGCAGCGGCACTGCCGTCCGTACCGCCCGCTTCATGGCGACCAGGGTGCTCGCCCTGGTCGAACAACCGGTCCCGAGGCAGGACGCATCCGAGCGTCCCCTCCGGGATGACCCCAAGGCGTAGCGCAGGATCTCCACCCAGGGGAGTACGCCGACCACCCACGGCTCATCCTCCGGGAGGCCCGGCATTCGGTACGCGGGCATGACGACCCACCCTCCTCGCGTCCCTAGTGTTGAACTCAAGCGGCGGGCGTTGCACTCGTCCCCCGAGGTAAAACGCCCGCCGCTCCAACAATCAGGTCAGGAGAGGAACCATGGCGGACACGGCGACGCGGACGATGATCCGCACGCAGGGACGCAGGGCTCATGCCGCGTTCGGCGGCCGCCCGTCGTCCGGTACGCGCCACCCGCTGGTGGCGACGGCCATGGTTCTTCCTCTGGCGGCCCTGCTCGTAGTCGTCTTCGGCGGCTGGGACGCGGTGGTCACACAGGCGTCGTCCGTGGGCGTGATGCTGGGGCGCTGAGCGGCGCCCCGGGTTCGGAAGAGCGGTCCGGACCGGGACATCCGGCCAACAACCCCGTGGGGACGGGGGTGCGGCGGACGGCAGCGTTTGTCCGGTCAGCTGGGGAGCTGACCGGACATCGCGCTGTCCGGGGGCAATGGGCGGCGGCGCACCACACCGCCGCCACGCGGCTGCCACGGCTTGCGCGGCAGCGCGTACGCTCGTCCGGGTGCCCGGGGCCGACCGGGCCGCACCTGTTGCCACCGGGGGAGACCGTGACCACCGCAGTTGTCCGCGCGCTGGGCGCCCTCGCCCATGACACGGTTCACCCGCACGGGCGCACCGAGGCCCCTTGTCCTTCCTGCCCGGCACCGGCGGTGCTCGCGGACCGCGCCGACGGTACGGTCGTCCGCTCCGGCTCCGTGGTCGCGAAGGCCCACGCCCCGGACACCGACACCGCCGCCCTGGCCGCCCGTACGGCCCTGGCCTCGGCCCCCGCTCTCAGCGGCATCCTCCTGCCACCGGTACCCCAGCCTGCTGTTCCCATGGTCGACGGCCGTCCGGTGACCCTGTGGCCTCACGGCGAACCGGTCGACCCCGCGGACCCCGACACCGCACCCTGGGAAGAGTCCGGTGTCCTCCTGGCCCGGCTCCACCGCACCGCGCCCCCGCCCGCCCTGCCTCCCATGCGCGGACCCGCAAAAGCCGCTCTCGCCGTGGCCCGGATGTGCGCCGCCCGGCCCGGTGACCTGGCAACCGCCCCCGTACGCGAAGCATGGCGGCGCCTGCCCGCCTGGGCCCGCGACGAAGCCCCCGCACCCGCGCACCGCTCGCACTTCATCTGCCACGGCGATCTCCACCTCGGCCAGCTCGTCCGCCACCCCGCGGCGCAGGGCCGCTGGCTGCTGATCGACGTCGACGACGTGGGGCTCGGTGACCCCGCGTGGGACCTCGCCCGCCCCGCCGCCTGGTACGCGGCAGGACTGCTGCCCCCCGAGGTCTGGCTGCGGTTCCTGGAGGCCTACCGGGCAGCGGGCGGGCCCGCCGTGCGGGCCGACGGCGATCCGTGGCCCGAACTCGACGTCCCGGCCCGCGCCCTGACGGTTCAG
Organism: Streptomyces sp. NPDC051020; assembly: GCF_040683105.1. Lineage (NCBI taxonomy): Bacteria > Bacillati > Actinomycetota > Actinomycetes > Kitasatosporales > Streptomycetaceae > Streptomyces > Streptomyces sp. NPDC051020. The sequence goes on from NZ_JBFBCG010000003.1 coordinate 11,697, forward strand.
GCCGCGGCACTGGCGTTCGCCAAGTCCGCGGCGGAGGGGCGAAATCCGGATGAGGTGGAACAGACGATGATCGATGCCTGTGCCCGAATTGCGTCCATCCCCGTCGAGTTGGTGACCGAGCACTCGTCGTAGGGTGAACCGATCGTCTCCGGGCATGTATTCCGGCGACGGCGAACCGACGGCGAGGAGCTGAGCCGACCATGCAGTGTCCCAAGTGCCACGCACAGATGCAGACCTACAACCGCAATGGCATCCAGATCGAGCAGTGCAGCGGCTGCCGGGGGATATTCCTCGACTACGGCGAGCTGGAGACCCTGACCCGCATCGAGGCGCAGTGGACCCAGCCGGCCCCGCCCGCGCCGCCGGCCCCCCAGGCCTACCCCGCCGCGCCGGCCCCCGTCTGGGGCGCCCCGCAGCACCACGGCGGTCACTACCGGCACAAGAGCTTCGGCCGCATGCTCTTCTCTTCCTGACCCGGCCGACACCACGCCGCGGGCCCCGACGCACTGCGTCCGGGCCCGCGGCGCGTCCGGTGCGCGCCCTGTACGGTCGGGGCGCGCACGATGTGCGCCTCCCGCGGGAACGCATACCGCCGCCGACACCATCTCGCCGCGGTCTGGCTCCGGGGTGCCGTACCGTTCGCCTACGGCCTGTGCGGACCGACCCGCGAGGCCGCGCAGCCCTTCACCGGCTGACCCGGGCAGACTCGACCTGCACCGCAACCACGACAAAGCCCCGGTCGCCGAGACGACCGGGGCTTGCTGGTGCGCGATACTGGGATTGAACCAGTGACCTCTTCCGTGTCAGGGAAGCGCTCTCCCGCTGAGCTAATCGCGCAGGGTGAACCTGCGTGTACTGCGTGCGCGATACTGGGATTGAACCAGTGACCTCTTCCGTGTCAGGGAAGCGCTCTCCCGCTGAGCTAATCGCGCGGGGTGATCCTTGCGGACCAGTGGACGATACTGGGATTGAACCAGTGACCTCTTCCGTGTCAGGGAAGCGCTCTCCCGCTGAGCTAATCGTCCTTGGAGGTGGAGACGGGATTTGAACCCGTGTAGACGGCTTTGCAGGCCGTTGCCTCGCCTCTCGGCCACTCCACCAGGAGTGCAGGGGTTCGGGAAAAGATCCCCCACTTCGAGCGGACGACGAGATTCGAACTCGCGACCCTCACCTTGGCAAGGTGATGCTCTACCAACTGAGCCACGTCCGCTTGTCGTTTCCGTTTCACTTGCGTGTCCCGGCGACGTGTTGAACTCTAGCGGATTCCTGGGCCAGTACAAAAACGCGTTTGTGCAGCGTGCTGAGGTGCGCTCGCCCCGGCGCAGGTCGGCACGCACCGTCCTAGACTCACCCACGTGCTCGACCTCGCTCCAATGGCCCGCTTCGGCGGCCTCGTCGCGTCCGATCTGCGGGACGTGACCAGTGACCCCTCAGCCCTCGACTCGTCCGGCTTCTGGGCGGTATGCGCCGATTTCGAGGGCCGTCTCGTCTGTGCCCGCTTCGGGACCGTCCGGACCGAACCGGTGCCCGCGCCCGTCCCCGGAGCCTGGCGCGGGCCCGGAGCCGGCGACTGGGTCTCGTCCCTGGACCGTGCCGCGTACACAGCGGGCGTACGCCGGATCCGCGAGCACATCGCGGCGGGCGAGGTCTACCAGGCCAACCTCTGCCGGGTGATGACCGCGGAGCTGCCGGACCCGGCCGCCGCCGACGTCGACGCCCTCACCGCGCTGCTCGCACGCGGCAACCCCGCCCCGTACGCAGGAACAATTCGGCTGCCCGCGCACGGCGTGGAGATCGCCACCGCGTCCCCTGAACTCTTCCTGAGCCGGGACGGACGGACCGTCGAGTCCGGACCGATCAAGGGCACCGGCCGCACCGAGGCGGATCTGCTGGAGAAGGACCACGCCGAGAACGTGATGATCGTCGACTTGGTCCGCAACGACCTGGGCCGGGTCTGCGCCACCGGATCGGTCACCGTCCCCGACCTCTGCGTGGTGGAGAAGCACCCGGGGCTCGTCCACCTCGTCTCCACCGTGCGCGGCCGCCTCGCCGACGGCGCCGGCTGGCCCGAGCTGCTCGCCGCCGCGTTCCCGCCCGGCTCCGTCACCGGTGCACCCAAATCCAGCGCGCTCCGCATCATCGAGTCCCTGGAGACCGCACCCCGGGGTCCGTACTGCGGCGGCATCGGCTGGGTCGACGCCGACCGGGCCACCGCCGGTCTCGCCGTCGGCATACGGACTTTCTGGATCGACCGGACCGGAGTGGCCCCGGTCCTCAGGTTCGGCACCGGCGCCGGGATCACCTGGGGCTCAGATCCGGAGCGCGAATGGGACGAGACCGAGCTCAAGGCTGCCCGGCTGCTCGCTGTAGCGTCGGGCGTCCACCAAGAAACTGGAAGGACCACATGATGTGGATGTGGGTCAACGGCGAACTGCGTGACGCCGCCGACGCCCGGGTGTCCGTGCTCGACCACGGACTGACCGTCGGGGACGGGATCTTCGAGACCGTGAGGACCACCGGGGGCCGCCCCTTCGCCCTCACCCGGCACCTCGACCGGCTGACCCGTTCGGCCCGCGGTCTCGGGTTGCCCGACCCCGACCTCGACGAGGTGCGCCGGGCCTGCGCCGCCGTCATCGAGGCCAACCCGATGGAACTCGGCCGACTCCGCATCACGTACACCGGCGGCCTCTCTCCGCTCGGCTCCGACCGCGGAAACGACGGGCCGAGCCTGGTCGTGGCGCTCGGGGAGGTCAAGCGCCGCCCCGACACCACCGCCGTGATCACCGTCCCGTGGACCCGCAACGAACGCGGCGCACTGGCCGGGCTCAAGACCACTTCGTACGCGGAGAACGTCGTCGCCCTCGCCCGCGCCCATGAGCAGGGCGCATCCGAGGCGCTCTTCGCCAACACCGTCGGACAGCTCTGCGAAGGCACCGGGTCGAATGTCTTCGTCGTCCTCGACGGACAGCTCCACACCCCGCCGGTCACCTCCGGCTGCCTCGCCGGGATCACCCGCGCTCTGGCCGTCGAATGGTCCGGGGCGCTGGAGACCGAGCTGCCCCTGGACGTCCTGGAGCACGCCGAGGAGATCTTCCTGACCTCCACCCTCCGAGACGTCCAGGCCGTCAACCGGGTCGACGGCCGCGAGCTGCCCGGCGGACCCGGGCCGGTGACGGCCAAGGCCATGCGGGTCTTCGAGGAGCGCGCCGGGAACGACCTCGACCCGTGAACCGGGTCCATGACCCGGCCCGGGCCGTAGAACGGTCCCGAGCCGCGGACACCGTTCCGGGCCGTGGAACGGAACAGGTCCGCAAAACCGGGTGACGGGCGGCGGCGCAGCGGATAGAACACCGGTGATGACCACGACCCTCCGGCCGACCGGGCCGATCCAGCAAGGCGCCGACGGCGCGAGGACGCGCGCGTACGACGTGTGCGACAACGGGCGGCCCGTCGGGGCCGTCGAGATCGGTACCGAGCCCGGGTCCGGAGGGACGACAGGGACCATCCGCGGCCTGCGGATCGACGAACCGAACCGCAGGCGCGGCCGCGGCACCATTGCCGGGCTCGCCGCCGAGGAAGTGCTGCGCGGCTGGGGCTGTTCCCGGCTGACCGTGGAGGTCGAGCCGGACAACACGGCCGGACTGCGCCTGGCTGCTGCGCTCGGCTACACCGAGCGCAGCAGGAACATGGTCAAGGATCTGCCGCAGACCCCGCCCGTCCTGCCGGACGGGGTCACCGGGCGTCCGATGACCGAGGACGAGTTCGCGCAGTGGGAGAGCAGGGCCGTCGCCGGCTACGCGGAATCCCTTGTCGCGCGCGGCGTTCCGGCGGGCGACGCTCTGCGCCGAGCCGAGACCTCTCACCGGACACATCTGCCGGACGGTCTCGCCACGGAGGGCACGTACATCCGTGTCCTCGTCGACGGCGACGGCCGGACCGTGGGACACGTCTGGGTGGCGCGGTTCGAAATGCACCCGGGGGTGGTGGTCGGGTACGTCTTCGACGTCGAGGTGCTCGAAGAGTTCCGCGGCCGGGGGTACGGTCGCGCGCTGATGCTGGAGGCCGAACGCATCGCCCTGGCCGCCGGCGACGAACGGATGGGGCTGCACGTCCTCTCGGACAACACCCCGGCGGTCCGGCTGTACGAGTCGCTCGGCTACGAAGCGACTCGGCACAACCTCGTCAAGCCGTTGTGACGGGCGAGGGGCGACCCGGGTACGCCGTGGTCAGCCCTGTTCCGCGAGGAGCCGGTCGGTGATCTCCTCGATCCGCTCGCGCAGCCCGTCCTGACTCCTGCCGCCGTCCAGCCGCTCGCCGCCGATCACATAGGTTGGGGTGCCGGTCACACCGATGGCCTTCCCCTCCGCCTGGTCGGCGTCGACGATCAGCAGGTGCCGGCCGTCGATCAGAGCGGTGTCGAACTCCTCCGCATTCAGGTCGAGTTCACGTGCCACCTCGATCAGAAGCGGCTCACCGGTGCGGCCGAGCTCCTCGGTCCTGGCGAGCACGGCCTCGATGTACGGCCAGTCCTTGCCCTGCTCCGCAGCCTCCTCGGCGGCCTGGGCCGCGGCGTACGCCTGCTTGTGCTTCTCCAGCGGGAAATGGCGCAGGCGCACCTCGAGCCGGTCGCCGTACCGGGCCCGCAGGGCGTGTACGTCGGTGAGGGCCCGGTGGCAGTCGGGGCACTGGAGGTCGCACCAGACGTCGAGGACGACCGGGGCTGCAGGGGTGGATTCGTTCATGGAACCAGTCTCCCAGGGCCCACGCGCGCATCTCAATCGGCACCGGCACGGGACCCGCGCACCGCAGGCCCGGCTCGGCCTGGCATTCGGATCGGCACCTGGGGAGGATCCCGGCCCTGAAATGTCCCTGATGTGGTCGGGGATCATGGCCGGCGCCCCGGTGGGCGGTGCAGGATGGAAGGGACGTTTCCCCGTTGCGCCTGGAGGCCCTGATGCTTGCCGAGACCATTTGCTCCGCGGTGTCCGCGGCGGGCTTGGGCATTGCCGCCGTGACCGCGTACCGGAAGCGTTTCCTCGCCGCGACCCGGATTGCCGCCTACTCGCTGGTCCCGATCGGGCTGGTGCTGACCGGTGTCGTCGAGTGGGTTTCCAATATCGCCTTCAAGCCGAGCGTCTGGCTCGGCTTCGGGGTGCTCGGGGTGGCCTGGCTGCTCTTCATGATCACGCGTGCGGTCGAGCGCCGCGGCGTCGGCACCCGCAAGGAACGCAGGGCCGCCGCGCGGGCGGCGCAGTCCGATGCCGTCGCGCCCGCGGCGTCGGCACCGTCCCTGCGGGCCGGCGCACCGGCGGTCCAGCCACGGGAGAAGGCGAAGCCCGCACAGCGGGCCGCTGCGCAGGGCGATGACTTCAGTGACATCGAGGCCATCCTGAAGAAGCACGGAATCTGAAAGCGGAACGTCGGCAGCCATCGGCGATGAATCGATTCATGTCGGAATCTTGACGCTGCATAGGGATGGGGGTTGGTCACTGCTCGCCGGTGAGTGTGCAGGAGGTTGAGTTAGCTCGATCGTGTGATGGTTTGCCCGATGGGCTCGTCGAGATCCCCTCCGACCGGCTGGACGTGGCTGCGGGCCGCGACGCCGGGTTTGCTGCATGCCCGAAACGGAGACCAGGTGGCCCTGTTCGATCTGTCGCTGCATCAACTTCGCCACTGTGGCCCGGAGTCCAGTGAACCCGCCGACTTCGACGCCTTCTGGAAGCGCACCCTCAACGAGTCGGCCATATGCCCGATCGACCCCGAATTCCAGTCGTACGACTCCGCGTTGAGCGCCGCCGAGGTATACGACGTGACCTTCTCCGGCTGGGGCGGACACCGCATACGCGCCACGGTCTTCACCGCGTACAACCACTGAACGGGACCGAAGGAGATCGAGGTCTACCCACCGAACGGTCACGAGCGCGGCTCTTCGGTCCACCGGGCCGCCCAGCTGCGGATGCTGCGCGATCTCGGCTGACCCGGCCGGGGCGGGGGAGGCGCGGGCGAACCGGCCGTGAGCCCGAATATGTGACAGCGGACCGGACGCCGGAGCGAATCCATCCGGCCCCGACGGGAGTGAACTCCCGTCACAAAGAGGCGTGTTGATCGCCAACGGGGTCCGGTCTGCGTCATGATCGTCTCGAGATGGTGGAAACCTCCCCGGGCGATGCCCCCGCACCCCCTGCCGAAGAGCCGCGTGGCTGCCTCTTCGCGCTGTCCCAGCCCCCTTTGATGATCTTCCTCGCGGTGGTCGACGGCCTGCTGCTGATGGCCGCGTTGCACGATCTCTTCCTGCTGTGAGCGGGCGATGAATCGGGTGGCGAGCGGTCAGCCGGACGCTTCCTTGCGGCGTGCCCGGTACGCGGCGACATGCAGCCGATTACCGCAGGTGCGGCTGGAGCAGTACCTGCGGGAGCGGTTGCGGGACAGGTCCACGAACGCGTCCCGGCAGTCCGGTGCCTCGCAGCGCCGCAGTCGTTCCTGTTCGCCCGCCACCACGATGAAGGCGAGCGCCATGCCGCAGTCGGCCGCGAGGTGGTCGGCGATCGATGCGTCCGGCGCGAAGTAGTGCACATGCCACTCGTAGCCGTCGTGGTTGCTCAGCTGCGGCGTGGTGCCCGCTGAGGCCACGAGGCTGTTGACGAGACCGGCGGCGGTCTCGGCGTCCGGTGCCGCGAAGATCTCGGCGAACCGGCTCCGTACCTCGTGTACGGCCCGAAGATCCTTCTCGCCGAGTTCGGCCACGCCGCTGATGCGGTGGCGCCGGGCGAACAGGTAAAGCGCTTCGATGCCGGCGAGACCGTCGCTCGGTCCGCCCTCCGGCTGATCTGTCGCCGGTGCGGTGTTCACCAGCTCGACCACGATGTCGAGGGCGATCCGGGTGTCGTGGGGGATCAGCACGCTTTCGCTCCCTGGCCTCCGGCGGGCGGGCTCCCGCCGATGGCGGCTGACTCTACTGGCTCGGCGAGGGCGCACAGTGGCCCGAGAGAGCCCCTGGGGTCGGTAAGGAGCGCATACCGGCCGACCAGGGGCCAGCGGGGGCGCTCGGGGGCGCTGAGGGCGCACAGAGCCCGTCCAGCGCTGCGGGAGGGCCGGGGCGTGCGCCCGTCATGCCCCCGGTGGAACACGCGCCGACGCCGTCACCACAGTGGATTCCGTGATGACGGCGCTGGTGTCTGCCCTATGTGGTTGTCCGCGCGGCGCCGTCGCCCCGAGTCGGACGGCGCCGTGCAGCTCTCGACCTGGCTCAGCTCTCGGCCAGGATGTGTGAGAGCTCCGTATCGAGGTCGAAGTGACGATGCTCGGTGCCGGGTGGAACCGCGGCGTCGGTCCGCTTCAGGAACGACTCCAGGGCCCTGGCCGGGGCCTCGAGCAGGGCTTCGCCCTCTGGGGAGCTCAGCGCGATGCAGACGACGCCCTGGCCGTGACTACGGGATGGCCAGACGCGGACGTCTCCGGTGCCGGTGGGCCTGTGCAGCCCCTCGGCAAGGAGGTCGCGGGCGAATACCCATTCGACCGTCTCCTCCGCTCCGGTGTGGAAGGTGGCGTGCACGGCATACGGATCGGCCGTGTCATACCGCAGGCCCGCGGGTACAGGCAGTGATGACTCGCTCGACACAACGAGGCGCAGGTGCAGCTCGCAGCTGACCGTGGTGTTCATAAGCGCCAGGGCCTTTCGCTCAGTGTGCGCTCGGGGATTCGCACGTCGGCGAAATCGACATGCCACCTACGGTGGCGTTGTAAACCCCTCTGACCCTTTTGTGGTCCTTCAGGTCGCTCACGCGGCGGTGTGTAACTTTGGGTTATGCGGCCATTCCGGTGACAAAGGCCGTTCCGGTAGATTGGGCCCATGAATGCGGAGAGTGACGCGCGGGACGAGATCGACGGAGCGGCGGCCCCGGCGCCCTCCGCGGGGGGCGTGACGGGGAAAGTGGCGCCCGACGTCACCGAGGGTGTGGTCAAGGAGGAGCGGGCGTTCGGCTCCCGGGCGCCCGGGTTCGTCAAGGCGTCCAGGGCCCTGCACATGAGCTGGCAGGTCGGCGTCTTCGTGATCGGTCTCGCCGTGGTCGTGGGGGGCGTCATCATGCTGCCCCTGCCCGGGCCCGGCTGGCTGGTGATCTTCGGCGGCATGGCGATCTGGGCGACCGAGTTCGTCTGGGCGCAGCTGGTGCTGCACTGGACGCGCCGGAAGGTCACCGAGGCCGCCCAGAAGGCGCTCGATCCGAAGGTTCGGCGGCGGAACATCATCCTCACCGTGACTGGACTCGTGATCATCGCCGTGCTGGTCGGGATCTATGTCTGGAAGTTCGGAATCATGATGCCGTGGAAGATCCACGAGTGACCCGGGGGTGGTCGGAGAGCGCCGCTGACATGGGGTAATGTTTGCGGTGTGCCCGGGCGATTAGCTCAGTGGGAGAGCGCTTCGTTCACACCGAAGAGGTCACTGGTTCGAAACCAGTATCGCCCACCGGGACAGAGGGCCCGTGAGACTGCAGAGTCTCACGGGCCCTCTGCGTTTCCCGCACCGATCGGGCGCCCTCCCGCCTGTTTCCGCAGCGGTACGAGGCCGTCCGTACGCTGTCCTGTCGCCGACCCGCCCGTCGCGGATCCCTGCCGCGCGGCGCGAGGTTCAAGCGCTTCGGCGGATTCCATCCCAACTGTTGACGCTGCCTGCCCGAGGTGTGTCATGAGGACGTGGCGGAGTGCCCAGGGGCTCCGTGCGGTAGGCATCGGTGTGGCGGTTCCGGGGCCGATGGCCTCCGACTGTGGCGGGGGCGGCGGGGGCGGCGGGGGTGCCGGAGCTGGCGGAAAGGCCGAGATCCGCTACGCGTGGTGGGGCGGTCAGGAGCGGGCCGCGCCGATCAACAAGACGATCGCGCTGTTCGGGAAGGAGTATCCGAACATCAAGGTCAGGACGGACTTCCAGGACTACGGGACTTTCTGGAAGAAGTTCAACACCCAGGCCTCCGCGGGCAATGTCCCCGACGTCTTCCAGAACTCCGTCGCATTCCTGCGCACGTTCGACGACAAGCGGGTTCTGCTTGACCTCAATTCCCAGGTGAAGGCCGGAGATCTCAGCGTGGAGAACTTCCGGCCGGACTGGAGAAGGCGGGTGACGTCAACGGGAAACTGCACGGTGTCCCGGTCGGCGGCAACACCTTCGCCCGTGTCTGCCCCATGACGCCGCGCTGTACGGACCCGCCGCCATCGAGAACCTCGGACTGGTCGCCGGCCTGAGGCAGGCGAGGCACGCCCCGGGCCGGCCCGCCGGTCACGTGTTCCCTCAGCACATCCGGCCCAGGGCGTCCTTCAGTCGCCGCGCGTCCCGCAGCCGCTGCTCGTACGTCGCCCCGACCACCAGCAGCAGCACACCCGCGAGCGCAGGCGGCAGCCAGCGCGGCAGCGCACCGACCACCTGGACGACATAGGGCGCCAGTTCGTGCAGGGCGTCCAATGCCAGCACCGCGCCGCCGAGCAGCAGCAGCGCCTGCAGCCGCAGCCGGGCCCCGGCGAGCGTGAGCGCCAGCGCCACCACGCCGAGCAGCAGCGGCCGGACCCACGACGGGTCGGTCCAGGCCGCGACGAGACTCGGCACCAGCGTCGCCGCAAGGCCCGCCCCGTACGCCGTCCACGAGGACGCCGCCGGATCGCGGCGCCGCCGCATCACACCGACCACCAGCGCGGGCACCGTCACCGGCAGGGAGTACGCCTCCGGAGTCGACACCCCGGAAGCCGACAACCGCACCCACGTCGCCAGGACGAACAGGACCGCCGCCACATATCCGGCCGCCGGCCGCCGCTGCGCGCGCACCGCCGTACCCGCCGCCAGCACCCCGCACAGCGCGAGCACCAGCGCCAGGTACGGCCTGTCCGGTGCGGCCATCGCGATCGCCACCGCACCCGCCACGGCGCCGGTCAGCTCGACCGGCAGCGCCGGCGGGCCGCCCCGCAGCCGCGCCCCGATCAGCACTGTCAGCGTGGGGACGACCAGCATGATCGGCGCGGCCCGGTACGTCGTGAGCTCCAGCGACACCCCTACGGCTCCGGCGAGCACCGTCCCGCACACCACCGCCGCACACGCCAGAACTCCCTGCACCACCCGGGCCGTCGGCGACCCTTCGGCACGCGTCCCCGCCGCGGCCGCCGCGAACAGCACCAGCAGCGCCCCGAAGACCGCATAGGTGGCGGGCTCCGCGGCCAGTGACAGCGCTCCCGCGCTCACCGTCCCGACCGCACCGCACACCAGCGCCACCGGTGTGACGGGGCCCGCCCCGCGACGCAACACCCGTACTGCCCCGGCGAGAAGCGCCGCGATCAGCGCCAACTGCACCACCACCGCGGCCGCGTACGGAGCGTCCAGCTGGGCCGGCACCACCAGCAGCCCCGCCCACCCGGTCACCAACGCACCGGCCCCGGCCGCACCCCGCCACGATTCGCCCGGGGAGATCACCGCACCGGCCACTCGCACCCACTGGGGCCACCAGCGGTGCGCCGCCCCCAGCAGACCGGCCACCACCAGCAGAATCACCGGCGCCGTGTACAGCTGCGACCACTCCGCGCCCGCCAGCCCCAGAGCACCGCGCGCACTGCCGTCCGGTGCACCCGACCACACCGGGGCCGGCCGCGACAGCGGACCCGCCAGCGTCATGGCGGCTGCCGGTGCCGCCGCCAGTACCGCGCCCGAAACCACCGCGGCCGACGCCCACAGCACACCCTGCCCGGCCGGCCGGGGCAGCGGAGCCCGTACCGCCGCACACAGCACCAGACCGCACAGCAGATACACCGGAACCGACCAGTCCTCGGCGACCCCCGCGCGCAGCACACCACCCACAGCCGCGACCACCGCCAGCCCGGCCACCACTCCACCGGCCACCGCGATCTCCTTCGGTGCCCGCCACACCGCGAACAGCGCGACCGCCGCTCCCGCCAGCAACAGTGCCCCCGGGGCAACGGCGGAGAGGGGCGAACCAGCCGTCACCGACTGCGTCAGCGCCACCAGCACCCCGGAGAGCCCCGTCACGCATCCGCAGACGGACGCGGTCACCCGGACCCCAACGCCCTTGCCCCACCGGGCGATCGCAGAGTCCAGCAACGCCGTCAGCACCAGCGCCCAACCGAAGCCCGAGGCCGGCGCGTCTGCCGACCACGCCCACAGCACCCACGTGAATTGCGCACTCACCACGGCCACCGGCAGCGGCAGACGAAGCTTGCCGAGTGCCAGACCGTACGCCGTCCACACCACGGCGAGGACCGCCGACGCGACCGCGGTGAACCCGAGACCGTCCGTGTCCGGCGCCGCCACCGCGTGCAGCGCGTACGCATCCAGCACCATCAGCACCAGAGCCAGCGCACCGAGCGACTCGGCCGTCGACGACAGACCGCGGCGCAGCAGCAGCGCGGGCGCGGCCGACGCCGCGACCGTCACCAGGGCGAGCACCGCAGAGCGGCCGCTTATCCCCATATGACCCCAGCTGACCAGGGTGAACGCGATCGCCGCGATCGTCAGCAGCAGCCCGCCGAGACTCTGCAGCACATTTTGGGCGTTGCGCGGCGGGACCGGCGCACCGGGAGAGCCGAACGGGGGCGCGGGCCACTGCGGATACGGCTGCGCCGGTCCGGTAGGCGCCGCGGACGCCGGTCCCGGAGAAGCGGCGGGCGGGGCGGCCGGCGGCTGCAGCACACTCACCAGCCAGGCGCGACGGGTCAGCAACTGCATCCGGCGGGCGTCCAGCCGGACCAGTTCGCGGTCGAGGAGCGCCAATTCCTCGGCGGGTGGCGGCACATGTTCCATATCCGGGAGTGTGGCGCGGCCCACAGATCCGGACATGCGCTCGGCTACTCAGGTACGGGACTGAGTACGCGCAGACTGGGACCCATGGACTGGAGCCGCTACCGCTTTGTGAGCATCTGGGACGTTTCCTCCCCACCCGATGCCGTGTACGGAATCCTGGAACGCGCCGAGGAGTACCCGCAGTGGTGGCCGCAGGTTCGCGAGGTCACCTCGGTCGACGACACCACCGGAACCGTGCGCGTCCGCTCCGCCCTCCCGTACGACCTGGTCCTGACTGTCCGCGCGAGCCGCCGCGACCCCGCGGCCGGGATCCTCGAAGTGACCCTCGACGGCGACCTCGACGGCTGGGCCCGCTGGACCGTCACCGCGCACGGCGCCGGCAGCCGTGCCACGTACGAGCAGGAGGTCGAGGTGCGGCGGCGGATCATGCGGCTGCTCGCGGTGCCCGGACGTGCGGTGTTCCGGGCGAACCACGCCCTGATGATGCGGGCGGGACGCCGCGGACTGGCGGCCCGACTCGAAGCAGTTTGAACCACACCCGCCGAGACCTGTATGGTTCAGTGCGTTCCCGGGCGATTAGCTCAGTGGGAGAGCGCTTCGTTCACACCGAAGAGGTCACTGGTTCGAAACCAGTATCGCCCACCCCGGGAGAGGCCGGTCCGTCAGCACCATCGACGGACCGGCCTCTTCATGTCCGGAATCACCCCGGGGCGTCCGGGATCACGCGGCGGCGGGCAGCTCAGGACGCAGCGGCCAGGACGGATCCACCGCCTCCGGTGTCCCGCTCTTCGCGAACCACGCCTGCAGACCGCGCGCCTGCGCCGCATGCCACACCGCCTGCAGCGCGTGCAGCTCCGCCGGGGACAGCCGCTCCAGCCGCGACGAAAAGCGCCGCCCCACCGCCCGTACCAGCTCCAGCGACGCCGCCGCATCGGCCGCCGCGTCATGAGCGCCGTCCAGCACCACCTCGTACAGCGCACAGAGATCGGTGAGCGTGCGCCGCCCCTTGCGGTAGCGGTCCAGGTGCTTGTCCAGGACCCGGGGATCCAGCACGCACAGCGGCGTGTTCCCCAGATAGCCGGCCAGTGACGACGCCCGGTGCCGCTTCAGCTCCCGGTCGAGCAGCGTCAGATCGAACGGTGCGTTCATCACGACGAGCGGGCGTCCCGCCGCCCACTGCTCGGCCAGTGCCCGGGCTATCTCCTCCACCACGGGCGCGGGCCACCGGCCGTTGCGCTGCAGATGGTCATCGGTCAGACCGTGGATCTCGGTCGCCCCCACGGGCACCGGAACCCCCGGATTCACCAGCCAGCGAGTGACGCGCATGCGCCCGCCCGCCGCGTCCTGGACGACCAGGGAGGCCGAAACGATCCGGTCCTCCTCTACGTCCACTCCCGTCGTCTCGGTGTCAAAAGCGGCCAGCGGCCCCTCGTACCAGTGAGTCATCCCCGAACTCCTCGTGCCTGACCGGCAGATGGCGTGATCCCCCTGCCCGATTCGGTGATACCCGCGCCCTTTGCCTGATACGCCGTTTGCGGACCGCTCGCTGCGGTGACAACACAAAGGACAGGCACAGAAGTTGCCTGAGGACGCACCGACCGAACCAACCGATCGGCACAGCCCGGAAGGCATACGGAGCCATGGCGCTCGCGCAGCCCGACCCGAGCGGGCTGTTGCCCCAGCGGATCGCTCCGCTGCGCGGCACACTCGCCACCACCGCCTGCATGGAGACGCTTCAGGTGGGCTACCTGCACGCGGTCGCGGCCGCGGCAGGGTGCTCCCTGTCGCAGCCCTTTCCCGACAACGGCATCGACTGGCATGTCAGCCACGGCGCCCCGGGCCACACCGTCGACGACGAGGTGACCATCAAGGTGCAGCTCAAATGCACCTACCAGATACCGCCGCACCCACCCGGACCGACGTTCGCCTTCACGCTGGACAACGCCCACCTCGTGAAGCTCGCCCGGACGCCCGTGTCGGTGCACAAGATCCTGGTCGTGATGCTCGTACCGCGCAGCCAGGACGACTGGTTGCGCGCCGGGCACGAACGGCTCGACCTGCGGCACTGCTGCTACTGGACCAACCTGGCCGGTCACGCGGTGACAGGCCGGCACAGGACCACTGTGCGGATCCCGACCACGCGCATATTCGACGACCGCGCGCTCTGCGAGATCATGACGCGGGTCGGGGCGGGAGGGAGACCCTGATGCACCGGCCGATGGACGAGCCCGCCGACAGCACGATCCCGTCGGGCACGCGACCACACCCCAGCGAGACCGTGACCCACTGGCCCACCGCCCTGCCACCCTCCGGGGACATTCCCGATCCCGCCCGCGTCGACCCCGCGGTCCTCGGCGTCCTGCTCGACCGGCACGGCTGGCACCGCCGCGGCGGTGCGGCCGGACGGTACAGCCGATGGACCCCACCGGGGGCCGCGGCACCCTCCGGCGGCACGAGCCTGCTCGTACCCGACACCACCGCCTTCCCCGACAGCGAGGACCTGCTCGGCGAAGCACTCACGGCGCTCGCCCGCAGCGCCGTCCCCTCCGCACGCGATGTGCTGGTCTCCCTCGCCGTGCCCAGCGACGAGATCCGCTGGTGGCGCGATGTCCCCGACGGCGCCGCCGGTCCCGCCGGTGCCGCCGGAGCGGCCGGCTGGACTGCCGCGGAGCAGCTTCGCGCCGCGGCCCGGCAGATGCTGCTCGCCGGAGCGCTCGCCGTACGGGCCCGTACCGGGTTCCATGGCACACGCCACCGCCGAAGGGCCCTCGCCGCGCTCGAAGGCATCCTCGTCGGACCCGCGCCGGGCGGCCGCGACCTCACTGCCTGTCTCCCCGTCGAAACCGGCCGGGACGTCGCCGTACGGCTCTACCACGCCCTGCACGCTACCCGCGAAGCCATCGACTTCCAGCGCGCCACCGGAGGCATGGAAGCCTTCGGCAGTGCCGTCGAGGCGGGTGTCAGCCGGGAGCTGACCGAGGCCGTGATCGCGCTGGTCCGCGGCTCGGAGGGCACCAGGATCTCGCTCGCCTGGGCACCCGCCGCAGGAACCCCCGAAGGCTGCCCTGCCCGGCCCGAACCAGTGGAGTTCTCGCCGGGCGACCTGCCCGCCCTGCGCCGGGCGGGAGCCCGCTACCAGCAGGACGAACCCGCCGTCGCGGTCCGGATCACCGGTGCGGTCGTCCGGCTGCGCCGCTCGGGACCGCGCGGCGCGGGAATCGTGCGGCTGCGGGTGCTGGCGGGCGCGGAGGTGCCGCACGTGCGGCTGGAGCTCGACGAGGAGGCGTACCGGATCGCGGGCCACGCCCACCTCGTCGGACTGCCGATCCGGGTGGAGGGGCGACTGGAGAGCCGGGGCGGCTTCCGGCGGCTGACCCGGGCCTCGCAGGTGGTGCCCGTACAGGTCGACGAGGCGGAGCGGGACCGGCTGATGAAATCGCTCCAGGAGAACGTCGACTACTTCGAGGAGGCCTGCACGGGCGAGTAGCCGGAGAGAGGGACCCGGCGCGGTGACCGCCGACTGCCGGAACGAACCCTTTCGCGAAGGGGGCCGTCGGCTCGGTACGATTCCTCTTGCGTGCGCAGTGGAATATGGCGCGCACCCCCCTTCAGTCAGGAGAGACCGGTGTCAGACGTCCGTGTGATCATCCAACGCGATTCCGAGCGGGAAGAGCGCGTGGTGACGACGGGCACTACGGCTGCCGAGCTCTTCCCCGGCGAGCGCACCGTTGTCGCCGCCCGGGTGGCCGGTGAGCTGAAGGACCTCGCGTACGTCGTCGCCGACGGCGAGGTCGTCGAGCCCGTCGAAATCTCCTCCGAGGACGGCCTGAACATCCTCCGGCACTCCACCGCGCACGTCATGGCGCAGGCAGTGCAGGAGCTCTTCCCGGAGGCCAAGCTCGGCATCGGCCCGCCGGTCAAGGACGGCTTCTACTACGACTTCGACGTCGAGAAGCCGTTCACGCCCGAGGACCTCAAAGCCATCGAGAAGAAGATGCAGGAGATCCAGAAGCGGGGACAGCGGTTCTCCCGCCGGGTCGTCACCGACGAGGCCGCCCGCGAGGAGCTTGCCGACGAGCCGTACAAGCTTGAGCTCATCGGCATCAAGGGCTCGGCCTCCTCGGAGGACGGCGCGAATGTCGAGGTGGGCGGCGGCGAGCTGACCATCTACGACAACCTCGACCCGAAGACCGGCGACCTGTGCTGGAAGGACCTCTGCCGCGGTCCGCACCTGCCGACCACCCGGAACATCCCGGCGTTCAAGCTGATGCGGAACGCCGCGGCGTACTGGCGGGGCAGTGAGAAGAACCCGATGCTCCAGCGCATCTACGGCACCGCGTGGCCCACCAAGGACGAACTCAAGGCGCACCTGGAGTTCCTGGAGGAGGCCGCCAAGCGGGACCACCGCAAGCTCGGCAACGAGCTGGACCTCTTCTCCTTCCCCGACGAGATCGGCCCCGGCCTCGCGGTCTTCCACCCCAAGGGCGGCATCATCCGCCGGGCCATGGAGGACTACTCGCGCAGGCGGCACGAGGAGGAGGGCTACGAGTTCGTCTACTCCCCGCACGCCACCAAGGGCAAGCTCTTCGAGAAGTCCGGTCACCTGGACTGGTACGCCGAGGGCATGTACCCGCCCATGCAGCTCGACGACGGGGTGGACTACTACCTCAAGCCGATGAACTGCCCGATGCACAACCTGATCTTCGATGCGCGCGGCCGTTCGTACCGTGAACTGCCTTTGCGTCTCTTCGAGTTCGGCACGGTGTACCGGTACGAGAAGTCGGGTGTGGTGCACGGCCTGACCCGCTCGCGCGGCTTCACGCAGGACGACGCGCACATCTACTGCACCAAGGAGCAGATGGCGGACGAGCTGGACAGGACGCTCACCTTCGTCCTGAACCTGCTGCGCGACTACGGTCTGACCGACTTCTACCTGGAGCTGTCCACCAAGGACCCGGAGAAGTTCGTCGGATCCGACGAGATCTGGGAAGAAGCGACCGAGACGCTGCGCCAGGTCGCCGAGAAGCAGGGACTGCCCCTGGTCCCGGACCCGGGTGGTGCCGCCTTCTACGGCCCGAAGATCTCGGTCCAGTGCAAGGACGCCATCGGCCGTACCTGGCAGATGTCGACCGTGCAGCTCGACTTCAACCTGCCGGAGCGCTTCGACCTGGAGTACACCGGCCCCGACGGCACCAAGCAGCGCCCGGTCATGATCCACCGCGCCCTGTTCGGTTCCATCGAGCGCTTCTTCGCGGTGCTGCTGGAGCACTACGCGGGTGCGTTCCCGGTCTGGCTGGCCCCGGTCCAGGCGGTCGGCATCCCGATCGGCGACGCGCACATCCCGTACCTCCAGGAGTTCGCTGCGCAGGCCAGGAAGAAGGGTCTGCGGGTCGAGGTGGACGCCTCCTCGGACCGGATGCAGAAGAAGATCCGCAACCAGCAGAAGGCCAAGGTGCCCTTCATGATCATCGCGGGTGATGAGGACATGGCCAACGGCGCCGTCTCCTTCCGCTACCGCGACGGATCGCAGGAGAACGGCATCCCGGTCGCGGACGCCATCGCCAAGATCCAGAAGGCCGTCGAGGACCGCGTCCAGGTCTGACCCGACCGCCAGGGAGGCCCCCGGAGCGCTAACCGCGCTCCGGGGGCCTCTTCTCGTCCTCCCGGGTGAACACCTGCACCAGCCACGACGAGAACGAACCCGTCACGGCCCCCAGCAGCGCCAGCCCGCAGACCATCAGCCCCACCGCGATGGTCCTGCCGCTCGGCGTGACCGGCGCGACGTCCCCGTATCCGACCGTGGTGAGCGTCGCGCACGCCCACCACGCCGCGTCGCCGAACGTCCGGATCGTGGCGCCCGGAGCCACGCGCTCCTGGTCGTACACGGCGAGCGCGGCCGAGAACCCGAGCAGCAGGGCGGTCATACCGGCGTAGCTGATCACCCGGGCGTACAGGCTCAGCCGCGGCCGCTCGCGCTGCCGCTGCACCGCTGTGTAGACCCGGATCAGACGCAACGGCCTCAGCAGCGGGAGCACCAGCACCACCGTGTCCAGCCAGTGGGTACGCAGGTAACGCAGACCCTGGCCGCTGAGCCGGACCCGTACGGCATAGTCCGCCGCGAAGAGGAGCCAGGTGGCGACGACCAGGGTCGTGCCGACGTCACGCCACGGCTGGGTGTGGTCGGGAACGAGGATGCGGACCGCGTACCCGAGGAGGAAGAACAGCGACGCGACGAAGAGCGGCACCTCCGTGCGCTGCTCCCAGCGCCTGAACCGGAGAGGGGTGGAGGAGTCCGAGGGCTGGTCGCTCATGGCCTCAGGATCGTCGCCCGGCGATGGGGGGCGGCCCCGGCGACACGCTCCGCAGGAGTGAAGCAATATGCTGATCTGCATGACGACTGAGCCGGAGCAGCAGATCGGAGTGGGAACGCCCGACGCGTTCCAGCGCCTGTGGACGCCCCACCGGATGGCGTACATCCAGGGTGAGAACAAGCCTACCGGCCCGGAGGCCGGCGACGGCTGCCCGTTCTGTGCGATCCCGGCGAAGTCGGACGAGGACGGGCTCATCGTGGCGCGCGGTGAGACGGTCTATGCCGTGCTGAACCTGTATCCGTACAACGGCGGACATCTGATGGTGGTGCCGTACCGGCATGTCGCCGACTACACGGAGCTGGACGGTCAGGAGACCCTGGAGCTGGCCGACTTCACCAAGCGGGCGATGACGGCGCTGCGGGCGGCCTCGGGGGCGCACGGTTTCAATATCGGGATGAATCAGGGGACGGTGGCGGGCGCCGGCATTGCCGCGCATCTGCATCAGCACCTGGTGCCGCGCTGGGGCGGTGACACCAACTTCATGCCGGTCGTCGGTCACACGAAGGTGCTGCCGCAGCTGCTCGCCGATACCCGGAAGATGCTCGCCGACGCCTGGCCCGCGGTCTGAGCCGAGCGGTACGAGCACGAGGCGCCCGGGATGTCCCGGGCGCCTCTTCCGCCTGCCCTACGCGTCGTACAGGTCGGCCTTCTTGGGGATCGGGTCCTGCACCAGTCCGCTGAGGATCATGGACCGGTTGTCGAAGCGCTCCGTGTCGACCCCGTTCTCGTCCAGGACACGCATGGCCGCACTGTGCACGGCACGCAGGACGGGGGTGGCGGCGCGCATCGCGTCGTCCGCCATGAAGCGGTGGCGCCACGGCTTCTCCGCCCAGGCGTGGCGCAGACCGAACGGCTCCGGGAGGGTGATCTTGCCGCCCAGGTAGTCGAGGAGCGGCGGGTACCAGGTGAAGGGGGCGCGCAGGGCCAGGCGGACGACCTCCTTGGACTCCACCAGCGGGAGAGTGATCTTGCGGGTCTCCCAGAATCTGACGGTCTTGTTGACCGTCTTCGTCTTGGCCTCGGGCTTGCTCGTGAAGAGCGAGTGGACGGGGCCGAGGGCGTGCCCGGTGACCTCGATCCGGAGCGTCTCGTGAAGCACCGTGACGGTGATCATCATGGTGATGACCAGCTGGCCGTCCCAGAGGGTGAACTGGACACCCAGGTAGTGGCGGTCGCCGCTGCCGAACTGCTGGTGGTTGCAGATGCGCTGTATCTCGTGCGGCTTGATCTGGAAGGTGGAGACGTCCTCGCCCTCCGGGCGGGAGACCGAGTCGGCGTTCTCACCGACGGGCGAGACGATCCAGTGGGTGACCGAGGGCGTGGTGAATCCGCCGGTGTGCAGCGGTCCGCGTTCCAGCTGCTTGAGCTGGTCGTGGATGACGCGAATCAGGTCCCAGCTGCGGAACTGGTGGAACTCCTTGCCGGGTTCCTTGGGGACGAGCTCCTCAGCGAGCTGCCAGCTGCCCCAGCGGGTGCCCATGCCGAGGATGCCCTTGGGACCGGCATAGAAGACAGAGTTGGACTGCTGTTCGGCGGACAGCTTCTCCAGACCCTGGCGCAGCGCCTCGCGGGCGGTCTCGTTGGGATTCTTCGGTACGGCCTCGGGGATCTTGGCGATGACCCCGCCGCCGGAGAGCAGCCCCTCCCAGCGGGCGCGCATGTCCTTGGCGGAGGTTTCCGCGATCCGTTTGGCGATCAGCCAGCCGATGACGGGGGCGACGATCATCGCGCGCAGGTACAGCGCGAGGAGACCGCCGACAGGCAGTTTGATCAGGAAGATCAGGGCCACGACGCCGATGACGGGGAGCAGGGCGATACCGAGGGCACTGAGGGCCTTGTCCTTGGTGGAGCCCAGGCCGTCGCGGAGGCGGAACGCGAGGACCCACAGGAGCAGTCCGGGCAGGAAGAGGAAGCCGAAGAGCGCGGTCACCAGGGTCAGTTTGGTGTCCCGTGCCTTGCGGAGCCGGCTCGCGGACAGGCAGTGCTCGACGACGGTCTGCGGATCGGTGCCGAAGGACTGGATGAGGGCTTTGCGGGCGCCGCCCAGCATGCGCTCCTGGACGGCACGGGAGAATGCCTCGCCGAGGTTGGGAGTGAAGTACTTGCTCTTGAAGAGCTTGGACCGGCCTTCCTCGACCTTGGACTTGTGCCACTCGCTGTCGGCCTTGAGGATCTCTTCCACCGGGCTGTCGCGGTACGCGGCGGAGGCGAGGGCGTTCGTCGCCACCGCCTGTCCGGCCGCCCCCTGGAGCGGGATCTGCGCTCCGGGAGAGAAATCGAATCCGTCGTTGGCCACTGTCGCCCCCACTTGCCGCCAAGGAACCACTCCTGCGGCTGTTTCCCAACTGCCGTGCCCGGCACACCTTCTGAGCTGGGACCACAGCGTATCGTCCGGATCGGAGCTCCGTCCGCCCTTGTGGACAAGGGCGGACGGAGTCGCCGACTACACGCTGTTCGTGGTGTTTTCCTGCTGTTCGCGGAAACGGTCCGCGAGCTGCGGCGGCATCGGTTCGTGCCGGGCGTACGACCGGTCGAATCGGCCGGTGCCGTGCGACAGGGAGCGCAGGTCGATCGCATACCGGCCGATCTCCAGCTCAGGCACCTCGGCCCGCACGAGCGTGCGCCCCGCCCCTGACTGCTCGGTGCCGACCACCCGGCCGCGCCGCCCCGACAGATCGCTCATGACCGGTCCCACGTAGTCGTCGGGGACGAGGACCTGGACCTCGGAGACAGGTTCGAGGAGCTGGATCCGGGTCTCCGCGGCCGCTTCCCGAAGGGCCAGTGCGCCCGCCGCCTGGAACGCCGCGTCGGACGAGTCCACGGAGTGGGCCTTTCCGTCCCGCAGGGTGATCCTCACGTCGACGAGGGGGTGGCCGGCCGCCACTCCGCGGGCGGCCTGGGCGCGTATCCCCTTCTCCACGGACGGGATGAACTGGCGGGGTACGGCTCCGCCGACCACTTTGTCGACGAATTCGATGCCCGAACCGGGTGGCAGCGGCTCCACCTCGATCTCGCAGATGGCGTACTGGCCGTGGCCGCCGGACTGTTTGACGTGCCGTCCGCGGCCGGTCGACGGGCCGGCGAACGTCTCGCGCAGGGGCACCTTGTGGGAGACGGTGTCGACCTGTACCCCGTACCGGGTACGCAGCCGGTCCAGTGCCACGTCCTGATGGGCCTCGCCGAGGCACCACAGAACCACCTGATGGGTGTCCTGGTTCTGTTCGAGGCGCATCGTGGGGTCCTCGGCGACGAGCCGTGCGAGCCCCTGGGAGAGCTTGTCCTCGTCCGCCTTGCTGTGGGCCTCGATGGCCAGCGGCAGCAGCGGGTCGGGCATGGACCAGGGCTCCATCAGCAGCGGATCCTCCGGAGCAGAGAGGGTGTCCCCGGTCTCGGCGCCGCCCAGTTTGGCGACGCAGGCCAGGTCCCCCGCGATGCAGCTGGTCAGGGCGCGCTGCTGCTTGCCGAACGGGGCGGACAGCGCGCCGACGCGGACATCTGCCTCGTGGAACGGACGGGGTTCGTGGCCGGGGTCGGTGAGTCCGTGGCCGAGCACGTGGACCGCTTCGTCGGGCCGCAGCGTGCCGGAGAAGACGCGGACCAGGGAGACGCGGCCGACGTACGGGTCGGAGGCCGTCTTGACGACTTCGGCCACCAGTGGTCCGTCGGGGTCGCAGGACGGGGCGGGGCGGAGGGCGCCGCTCGGCGTGGTGACAGCGGGCAGCGGGCGCTCCAGCGGGGTCGGGAAGCCCCCGGTGATCAGATCCAGGAGTTCGACCGTACCGATGCCCTGGCGGCCGTCCTCGCCGGCGGGCGCCGCCGTGAGGACGGGGTGGAAGGCGTCGCGGGCGACGGCGCGCTCCAGGTCGTCGATCAGGGTCTTGATGTCGATGTCCTCGCCGCCGAGGTACCGGTCCATCAGGGCCTCGTCCTCGCTCTCGGCGATGATCCCTTCGATCAGCCGGTTACGGGCGTCCTGGAGCGGTACGTGCTGGTCGTCGGCGGGCGGGGTCTCTTTCCGTTCGCCGGAGGAGTAGTCGAAGATACGCTGCGTGAGCAGGCCGGTGAGCCCGGTCAGCGGGGCGTGCCCGTCCGGTCCCTCGGGGCCGAGCACGGGCAGATAGAGCGGCAGTACGGCGTCGGGGTCGTCGCCCCCGAAGATCTCGCCGCAGACGCGGGTCATCTCGTCGAAGGACGTGCGGGCGGTGTCGAGGTGGGTGACGACGATGGCGCGCGGCATGCCGACGGCGGCGCACTCCTCCCACGCGGCGCGGGTGGTGCCCACCACGGCGTCGGCCTCCTGGGCCGCCGAGACGACGAAAAGGGCCGCGTCCGCTGCTCGCAGACCGGCCCTGAGTTCCCCGACGAAGTCGGCGTATCCGGGGGTGTCCAACAGATTGATCTTGTACCCGCCCCATTCGACGGGGACCAGGGAGAGTTGTACGGAGCGTTGCTGGCGGTGTTCGATCTCGTCGTAGTCGGAGACCGTGCCGCCGTCCTCGACCCGGCCGGCCCGGTTGACCGCTCCGGCGGTCTGCGCGAGGGCTTCGACGAGGGTGGTCTTGCCTGATCCGCTGTGGCCGACCAGCACCACGTTCCGTATGGAGGAGGACCGGTCGGCCGTTGCTGCTCTGCCGGCGGCCCCGGTGTGTGCATGTGCCTTGTCGCCCATGATGTGCCTCCCGGTGGGGTGCGCTGTGCGGGGAGATTGCCTGGCGCGGTGGGGGAGAAGGAGGGCGCGGGCCTGAAGAGCCGCCGCGGCGGCTACGACGACGCCCGCGGTAATTCGAGCTTTCCACTCCGGTCAGGCTGCGTCCATACGTCGGACGCCGACGCCGAGCACGGACGCCCGGACAGTGGACGCGTCCGACTGGTGACTACGATGGGCCAGCCGGTGGCCGAAGGGGCCGCGCGGCCCACCGACCCTCGGGAAGGCCATGCTGAACAAGTACGCGCGTGCATTTTTTACGCGTGTCCTCACACCGTTCGCCGCGCTGCTGCTCCGTCTCGGCGTGAGCCCTGACGCGGTCACGCTCATCGGTACGGCCGGAGTGGTGGCAGGTGCGCTGGTCTTCTTCCCCATGGGGGAGTTCTTCTGGGGCACGATCGTCATCACGATCTTCGTCTTCTCCGACCTTGTCGACGGCAACATGGCCCGGCAGGCCGGCATCTCCAGCCGCTGGGGCGCCTTCCTGGACTCGACCCTGGACCGGGTCGCCGACGGAGCGATCTTCGGCGGGTTCGCGCTCTGGTACGCGGGCAACGGCGACGACAACATGATGTGCGCGGTGGCGATCTTCTGCCTGGCCAGCGGCCAGGTGGTCTCCTACACGAAGGCCCGGGGCGAGTCGATCGGGCTGCCGGTCGCGGTCAACGGTCTGGTGGAGCGGGCGGAGCGGCTGGTCATCTCGCTGGTGGCGGCCGGGCTGGCCGGGCTCCACACGTTCGGTGTGCCGGGGGTCGACATCCTGCTGCCGATCGCGCTGTGGATCGTCGCCGTGGGCAGCCTGGTGACGCTGGTGCAGCGGGTGGTGACCGTGCGCCGCGAGTCCGCGGAGGCCGACGCGGCAGCCGCGGCGGACCGGGGGAGCGAGGCGACGCAGTGAGCGGCGCCGGGCGGGAACCGAGGACCGGGCTGAAGGACCGGCTGACCGACGGGCTGTACGGGCTCGGCTGGGGCGCGGTCAAGAAGCTCCCGGAGCCGGCCGCCCAGGCGCTCTTCCGTACCCTCGCCGACCAGGTCTGGAAGCGGCGTGGCAAGAGCGTGCTGCGGCTGGAGTCGAACCTGGCCAGGGTGGTGCCGGACGCGAGTCCGGCCCGGCTCGCCGCACTGTCCAAGGCCGGGATGCGCTCGTACATGCGCTACTGGATGGAGTCGTTCCGGCTGCCCACCTGGAGCCCGGAGCGGATCAAGGCCGGCATAGACGTCACGGACGTCCACCGGCTGACCGGGGGCCTGGAAGCCGGGCGCGGTGTGATCCTCGCGCTGCCGCACCTGGGGAACTGGGACCTGGCGGGAGCCTGGGTCACCACCGATCTGAAGGTGCCGTTCACCACGGTCGCCGAGCGGCTGAAGCCCGAGTCGCTGTACGACCGGTTCGTCGCCTACCGCGAGGGGCTCGGCATGGAGGTCCTGCCGCACACCGGCGGGTCGGCCTTCGGCACGCTGGCACGGCGGCTGCGGGACGGCGGACTGGTCTGCCTGGTCGCCGACCGCGACCTCTCCGCCTCCGGCGTCGAGGTGCAGTTCTTCGGTGACACGGCACGGATGCCCGCCGGACCCGCGCTGCTGGCCCAGCAGACCGGCGCGCTGCTGCTGCCCGTGACGCTCCGGTACGACGCGACCCCCGTGATGAAGGCCCGGATCCACCCGGCCGTCGAGGTGCCCGAGTCAGGTACGCGCACGGAGAAGACGTCTGTGATGACGCAGGCGCTGGCCGATGCCTTCGCCGCCGGAATCGCCGAGCATCCGGAAGACTGGCACATGCTGCAGCGGCTCTGGCTCGCCGACCTCGAACCCCGTGGAGAGCAGCCATGAAGATCGGCATCGTCTGCCCGTACTCCTGGGACGTACCGGGCGGCGTCCAGTTCCACATCCGCGACCTCGCCGAACACCTGATCCGCCTGGGCCACCAGGTGTCGGTGCTGGCTCCCGCCGACGACGAGACGCCGTTGCCGCCGTACGTGGTGTCGGCGGGCCGGGCCGTGCCCGTCCCGTACAACGGCTCCGTCGCCCGGCTGAATTTCGGCTTCCTGTCCGCGGCGCGGGTGCGCCGCTGGCTGCACGACGGCACCTTCGATGTGATCCACATCCATGAGCCGACCTCGCCGTCACTCGGCCTGCTCACCTGCTGGGCCGCGCAGGGACCGATCGTCGCCACGTTCCACACCTCCAATCCGCGGTCCCGCGCGATGATCGCCGCGTACCCGATCCTGCAGCCCGCGCTGGAGAAGATCAGCGCGCGCATCGCGGTGAGCGAGTACGCACGCCGGACCCTGGTCGAGCACCTCGGCGGCGACGCGGTCGTCATCCCGAACGGGGTCGATGTCGGCTTCTTCGACAAGGCCGAGCCCAAGGTCGAGTGGCAGGGCGGGACGATCGGCTTCATCGGGCGTATCGACGAGCCCCGCAAGGGCCTGCCCGTCCTGATGCGGGCGCTGCCCGCCATCCTCGCCGCACGCCCGGAGACCAGGCTGCTGGTGGCGGGGCGCGGCGACGAGGAGGAGGCGGTCGCCTCGCTGCCTGAGGCGATGCGCGAGCGCGTCGAATTCCTCGGCATGGTGAGCGACGAGGACAAGGCGCGGCTGCTGCGCAGTGTCGATGTGTATGTCGCGCCGAATACGGGTGGCGAGAGCTTCGGGATCATCCTGGTCGAGGCGATGTCGGCGGGCGCGCCGGTCCTCGCCAGCGATCTGGACGCGTTCGCCCAGGTACTGGACCTGGGGGCGGCGGGCGAACTGTTCGCCAACGAGGACGCGGAGGCGCTGGCGTCGGCGGCGATCCGGTTGCTCGGCGACCCGGAGCGGCGCGCGGAGCTGAGCGACCGTGGCCGGGCGCATGTGCGACGGTTCGACTGGTCGACGGTGGGGGCGGACATCCTCGCGGTGTACGAGACGGTGACGGACGGGGCCGCGTCGGTGGCGACCGACGAACGTACGGGGCTGCGGGCCCGGTTCGGGCTGGCCCGGGACTGAGGCGGGCCGGAGGGCGGGACAGGGCGCCCTCGACGGTAGCCTTGCGGCCCGTGATCGAAACCCTCATCTGGATCGCCGTCGCGCTCGTCGCGATCGGCCTGTACCTCAGCTGGACCGCCGGACGGCTGGACCGGCTGCACACGCGGATCGACGCCGCCCGCGCCGCCCTCGACGCCCAATTGCTGCGCCGCGCCTCGGTCACCCAGGAACTGGCCACATCCGGTGTCCTCGACCCGGCCGCGTCCATCGTGTTGTACGAGGCCGCGCACGCCGCCCGGCAGTCCGAGGAGGAACAGCGTGAGGTGGCGGAGAGCGAGCTCAGCACCGCGCTGCGGGCGGTGTTCGGCGAGACGGCGCAGGTGGAGGCGGTGAAGGAGATTCCCGGCGGTGAGGAGGCGGCGTCCGAACTGGCCGCGGCCGTGCGCCGGGTGCCGATGGCGCGGCGGTTCCACAACGACGCGGTGCGGGCGGCGCGGGCGCTGCGCCGCCACCGCACGGTGCGCTGGTTCCGGCTGGCCGGGCACGCACCGTTCCCGCTGGCCTTCGAGATGGACGACGAGCCGCCTGTGGCCTTGGCGGACCGCCCGGTCAGCTGACCGGGCGCGGCGCCGCCGCCCACCCCGTACGGGGCCGTACGAGGCGGTACGCGGTCGTACAGGGCCAAAACGATCCACCGGCCTCTTATTGGCCCTTGTCGTGGACTGGTCCCGGAGAGTTTGCTCTGCAGTGCATCACCCAGCACTTTCAGCATCTTTTTCTCCGAGTGAGGTCGATCCGTGTCCACGCTTCCCAGCACCCCGCAGTCCGCCGATTCCCCGGCTACCGGCACCGCCCGCGTGAAGCGCGGCATGGCCGAGCAGCTCAAGGGCGGCGTGATCATGGACGTCGTCAACGCCGAGCAGGCGAAGATCGCCGAGGACGCGGGTGCCGTGGCCGTCATGGCCCTGGAGCGGGTGCCCGCCGACATCCGCAAGGACGGCGGTGTGGCCCGGATGTCCGACCCGAACATGATCGAAGAGATCATCGAGGCCGTCTCCATCCCGGTGATGGCGAAGTCCCGCATCGGCCACTTCGTCGAGGCGCAGGTCCTGCAGTCCCTCGGTGTCGACTACATCGACGAGTCCGAGGTCCTCACGCCGGCCGACGAGGTCAACCACAGCGACAAGTTCGCCTTCACCACGCCGTTCGTCTGCGGCGCCACCAACCTGGGCGAGGCGCTTCGCCGCATCGCCGAGGGCGCGGCCATGATCCGCTCCAAGGGCGAGGCCGGCACCGGCAACGTCGTCGAGGCGGTCCGCCACCTGCGCCAGATCAAGAACGAGATCGCCCGGCTGCGCGGCTACGACAACAACGAGCTGTACGCCGCGGCCAAGGAGCTCCGCGCCCCGTACGAGCTGGTCAAGGAGGTCGCCGAGCTCGGCAAGCTGCCCGTCGTGCTGTTCTCCGCCGGTGGCGTCGCCACCCCGGCCGACGCCGCGCTGATGCGCCAGCTCGGCGCCGAGGGCGTCTTCGTCGGCTCCGGCATCTTCAAGTCCGGCGACCCGGCCAAGCGCGCCGCCGCCATCGTGAAGGCCACCACCTTCTACGACGACCCGAAGATCATCGCGGACGCCTCCCGCAACCTGGGCGAGGCCATGGTCGGCATCAACTGCGACACCCTGCCCGAGGCCGAGCGCTACGCCAACCGCGGCTGGTAGTCACAGATGAGCGACACCCCTGTGATCGGAGTCCTGGCTCTCCAGGGCGACGTACGGGAGCACCTGATCGCCCTGGCCTCGGCAGACGCCCTGGCCAGGCCGGTCCGGCGCCCCGAAGAACTCGCCGAGGTCGACGGTCTCGTCATACCCGGCGGCGAATCCACCACGATGTCCAAGCTCGCCACCCTGTTCGGCATGCTGGAACCTCTGCGCGAGCGGGTCCGCGCCGGCATGCCGGTCTACGGCACGTGCGCCGGAATGATCCTGCTGGCCGACAAGATCCTCGACCCGCGCTCGGGCCAGGAGACCGTCGGCGGCATCGACATGATCGTGCGTCGTAACGCCTTCGGGCGGCAGAACGAGTCCTTCGAGGCCGCCGTCGAGGTCGCCGGGATCGAGGGCGGCCCGGTCGAGGGCGTCTTCATCCGCGCCCCCTGGGTGGAATCGGTAGGCGCCCGGGCCGAGGTGATCGCCGAGCACGGCGGCCATATTGTCGCCGTACGTCAGGGAAACGCCCTGGCGACGTCATTCCACCCGGAACTGACCGGTGACCATCGGGTTCACGCACTCTTCGTCGACATGGTGCGCGCCAAGGGGTGAACGGATCCCGGTAGGATCTCCGTTGTTCATTTCTACTGGCGACGCGTTGTAAGGAGCTGGCGATGTCCGGCCACTCTAAGTGGGCTACCACCAAGCACAAGAAGGCCGTGATTGATGCCAAGCGCGGCAAGCTCTTCGCCAAGCTGATCAAGAACATCGAGGTCGCGGCCCGCACCGGCGGCGTGGACCCCGAGGGCAACCCGACCCTCGTCGATGCGATCCAGAAGGCGAAGAAGAGCTCCGTCCCGAACAAGAACATCGACTCCGCGGTCAAGCGCGGTGGCGGTCTCGAAGCGGGCGGCGTCGATTACCAGACCATCATGTACGAGGGTTACGGCCCGAACGGTGTCGCGGTGCTCATCGAGTGCCTCACCGACAACCGCAACCGTGCCGCCTCCGACGTGCGTGTCGCGATGACCCGCAACGGCGGTTCGATGGCCGACCCGGGTTCGGTCTCGTACCTCTTCAACCGCAAGGGCGTCGTCATCGTCCCCAAGGGCGAGCTCACCGAGGACGACGTCCTCGGTGCGGTGCTCGACGCGGGCGCCGAGGAGGTCAATGACCTCGGGGAGTCCTACGAGGTCGTCAGCGAGGCCACCGACATGGTCGCGGTCCGTACCGCGCTTCAGCAGTCGGGCATCGACTACGACTCGGCCGAGGCCAACTTCCTGCCCACCATGCAGGTCGCGCTGGACGAGGAAGGCGCGCGCAAGATCTTCAAGCTGATCGACGCGCTGGAGGACAGCGACGACGTGCAGAACGTCTTCGCCAACTTCGACGTCTCGGACGAGGTCATGGAGAAGGTCGACGCCTGAGACGGCGGACGACGCATCGCATCCCCGCGTGAGCGGGGATGCCCCGGAGACGGGCAGCGTCCGGCCGCTGTACAGGGGCACTCTCCGCGCGGGCGGAGCCGACGGGCCGACGGGGACACACCCCGTCGGCCCGTCGCATTGTCAGTGCGAGCCGATAGCCTGCGGGAACAGTTGACCGATCGGCAGAGGGGGCGCTTCATGCGGGTACTGGGCGTGGACCCGGGACTGACCCGGTGCGGCGTCGGTGTCGTCGAAGGAGTGGCGGGCCGCCCCCTGACGATGCTCGGGGTCGGCGTCGTCCGCACCCCCACCGATGCCGAGCTCGGCCACCGGCTGGTCGCGATCGAGCGCGGCATCGAGGAGTGGCTCGACGAGCATCGCCCCGAATTCGTCGCCGTGGAGCGGGTGTTCAGCCAGCACAACGTCCGTACGGTGATGGGCACCGCCCAGGCCAGTGCGGTCGCCATGCTCTGCGCGTCCCGCCGCGGCATCCCCGTCGCCCTGCACACCCCCAGCGAGGTCAAGGCCGCCGTCACCGGCACCGGCCGCGCCGACAAGGCGCAGGTCGGAGCGATGGTCACCCGGCTTCTTCGGCTCGACGCACCACCGAAGCCCGCCGACGCCGCCGACGCCCTGGCCCTCGCCATCTGCCACATCTGGCGGGGCCCGGCCGTCAACCGCCTCCAGCAGGCGCACGAGGCCGCCGCCCGTGGTCCTCGCGTTTCCCGTACACCCGCAGTTCCCGTCCGGAAGGTCCCCCGATGATCGCCTTCGTCAGCGGCCCCGTCGCCGCGCTCGCCCCGACCACGGCCGTGATCGAGGTCGGCGGCATCGGCATGGCCGTCCAGTGCAGCCCCCACACCCTCGCCGACCTGCGGATCGGCCAGGAGGCCAGGCTGGCCACCTCCCTCGTCGTACGGGAGGACTCGCTCACCCTCTACGGCTTCGCCGACGACGACCAGCGGCAGGTCTTCGAGCTGCTCCAGACCGCCAGCGGCGTCGGTCCCCGGCTTGCCCAGGCGATGCTCGCCGTGCACAGCCCTGACGTCCTGCGCCTTGCCGTCTCCACCGGTGACGAGAAGGCCCTCACCGCCGTCCCCGGCATCGGCAAGAAGGGCGCACAGAAACTCCTCCTCGAACTGAAGGACAGACTGGGCGAGCCCGTCGGCGCGCACATCGGTCACCA
The DNA here is from genome assembly GCF_040683105.1 of Streptomyces sp. NPDC051020. Classification (NCBI taxonomy): domain Bacteria; kingdom Bacillati; phylum Actinomycetota; class Actinomycetes; order Kitasatosporales; family Streptomycetaceae; genus Streptomyces; species Streptomyces sp. NPDC051020. Next base: position 41,849 of record NZ_JBFBCG010000003.1, read on the forward strand.
GGGTGTCGGCACCGCCGTCACCTCTTCGTGGCGCGACCAGCTGCAGGCCGCCCTGATCGGCCTCGGGTACGCGACCCGTGAGGCCGACGAGGCGGTCACCGCTGTCGCCCCGCAGGCCGAGGCCGCGCTGGCACAGGGCGCCCAGCCGCCCGTGCCGCAGCTGCTGCGGGCCGCTCTGCAGACCCTCAACCGCGCACGCTGACCGCACGCCGGCCGGACGCGACACCCCCGACGCCCGGGCACCGCACGGCCCGGCACCGAAACACCCGAGGCGGGACTGACCGAATGAACTGGGACGACACCGGACCCGAGACCGACGAGCGCCTCGTCGACGCCGGCGCGGACGGCGAGGACACGGCGGTCGAAGCCGCCCTGCGGCCGAAGGACCTCGACGAATTCGTCGGCCAGGAGAAGGTGCGCGAACAGCTCGACCTGGTCCTGAAGGCCGCCTTGGCTCGCGGCGCCACCGCCGACCACGTCCTGCTCTCCGGCGCCCCCGGCCTCGGCAAAACCACCCTCTCCATGATCATCGCTGCCGAGATGGGCGCCCCGATCCGGATCACCTCGGGCCCCGCCATCCAGCACGCGGGCGACCTCGCCGCGATCCTCTCCTCCCTCCAGGAGGGCGAGGTCCTCTTTCTCGACGAGATCCACCGCATGTCACGGCCCGCCGAAGAGATGCTCTACATGGCGATGGAGGACTTCCGAGTCGACGTCATCGTCGGCAAGGGCCCCGGTGCCACCGCCATCCCGTTGGAACTGCCGCCCTTCACCCTTGTGGGCGCCACCACCCGGGCCGGACTCCTGCCGCCCCCGCTGCGCGACCGCTTCGGCTTCACCGGGCACATGGAGTTCTACGCCCCTGCCGAACTGGAACGCGTCATCCACCGCTCCGCCCGCCTCCTCGACGTCGCGATAGACGCCGAGGGCGCAGCCGAGATCGCCGGGCGCTCCCGCGGCACGCCCCGTATCGCCAACCGGCTGCTGCGCCGCGTCCGCGACTACGCCCAGGTCAAGGCGGACGGCCGGATCGACCGCGGCGTCGCCTCCGCCGCCCTCGGGGTGTACGAGGTCGACGGGCGAGGTCTCGACCGCCTGGACCGGGCGGTGCTCGGCGCGCTCCTGAAGCTCTTCAGCGGCGGACCGGTCGGTCTGTCCACCCTCGCGGTCGCCGTGGGGGAGGAACGCGAGACGGTCGAGGAGGTCGCGGAGCCCTTCCTGGTACGGGAAGGACTCCTGGCCAGGACGCCGCGGGGCCGGGTCGCCACCCCCGCGGCCTGGGCACATCTCGGTCTCGTCCCCCCTCAGCACGGCGGAAAGGGACAACAGGGTCTGTTCGGGGCGTGATGCGTCACAGGTTCGCCCGGACTGGAACCAGGGTGCGATGCTGGGCGTTGTTCCATCGATGCGGACTCGCTTAGACTCCGCCGATGCCGCCCGTACAGGGCGGTGTACCCACCCCCGTAGATCAGGCCGCATTCCAGCGCGGTCGTGCGAAGGAAAATCGTCCCGTGAATCCCGTGACTCTCCTCCCCTTCATCGTGCTCATCGGGGCCATGTTCCTGATGACCCGGTCCGCCAAGAAGAAGCAGGCCGCCGCCGCGCAGATGCGCGACGAGATGCAGCCCGGCACCGGCGTTCGGACGATCGGGGGCATGTACGCCACCGTCAAGGAGCTTCACGACGACACGGTTCTCCTCGAGGTCGCGCCCGGCGTCCACGCCATCTACGCCAAGAACGCCATCGGTGCCGTCCTGGACGACGCGGAGTACAACCGCATCGTCCACGGTGACGACGAGCTCGACGGCGCGGTCGTGCCGGACGACGCGTCCTCGCTGACCGAGCACGTCGAGGCCGACACGGACGTCGACACCGACGCGGACGACGCGGACGATGCCAAAATCGACCTGGGCAAGAAGGCCGAGGCCGACGACGTCGAGCCGAAGGACGCCAAGGCCGACGAGAAGTCCGAGGGCAAGGCCGACGGCGAGGCCGACGCGAAGTAATTCACGACCCGGGGATGCCAGGAGCCCACCAGCGTCCGGCATCCCCGGGACCGTGCGATCTTCTGCGGGGGCAGGTCCCCACAACACTTCGTGGCCGCCCGGGCGCACAGCCGGCGCGGGGCGGTTGGACAGGGAGAAACGAGAAGGTGGCAGCACCGAAGAAGGGCCGAGGGCCGTCCGGCGGCCAGGGCAGGCCGGGGCGCGCCCTGGCTCTGATCCTGATCGCCATGGTCGCGCTCACCGGCGGGATGTTCTTGTCCGGTAACACCACGCCACGGCTGGGTATCGACCTGGCGGGCGGCACGTCGATCACGCTCAAGGCGCAGAGTCAGCCCGGTAAGCCGGACGCGATCAACCAGACCAACATGGACACCGCGGTCAGCATCATCGAACGCCGTGTCAATGGTCTGGGTGTCTCCGAGGCCGAGGTTCAGACCCAGGGCCGGGACAACATCATCGTCAACATCCCCAAGGGAACGAACTCGAAGCAGGCCCGGGAACAGGTCGGTACGACCGCCCAGCTCTACTTCCGGCCCGTGCTCGCCGTCACCGAAGGCAAGGCGACGCCCACGCCCACCGGCACCGCCAGTCCCTCGGCCTCCGGCTCGCCGAAGCCGAGCGCGTCGCCCAGCAGCAAGGAGACGGCCTCCGGATCCAAGGCCACTCCCTCGTCGAGCGCCACCACCCAGGGCCGTGCGGTCACCGGCGCGCTGACGAAGGACACGTCGCCCAGCCCCAGCGCCTCCGGCACGCCGAAGGCGTCCGCGAGCCCGTCGGCCTCGGTCGACCCGGCCGCCGCCGAGCTGCAGAAGAAGTTCGCGGCGCTGGACTGCTCCACCAAGGCCAGCCGCGCGATGGCCGGTGCCAACGTGAAGCCCACCGACACCACGGTCGCGTGCAGCTCCGAGGGCGACGCCAAGTACGTCCTCGGCCCGGCCGCGGTCTCCGGTACGGACGTGAGCAGCGCCAAGGCCGCGATCGACCAGCAGCGCGGCATGTGGATCGTGCAGATGGACTTCACCAAGAATGGTTCGAAGAAGTTCCAGCAGGTCACCTCGAAGCTGTCCACGCAGCAGTCGCCGATGAACCAGTTCGCCATCGCGCTCGACGGCGAGGTCGTCTCCGCGCCCCAGGTCAACGAGACGCTCAGCGGCAGCGCCGAGATCTCCGGCAGCTTCACCCAGCAGTCCGCCCAGGACCTGGCGAACGTTCTGTCCTACGGTGCGCTCCCGCTGTCCTTCCACGAGGACACGGTCACCACGGTCACCGCGGCGCTCGGCGGTGAGCAGCTCCAGGCGGGTCTGATCGCCGGTGCGATCGGTCTGGCCCTGGTCATCATCTACCTGGTGGTCTACTACCGCGGTCTGGCACTCATCGCGCTCCTGAGCCTCGCTGCCTCCGGGATACTGACCTACACGCTCATGGCGCTGCTCGGCCCGGCCATCGGCTTCGCGCTGAACCTCCCCGCGGTCTGTGGTGCCATCGTGGCGATCGGTATCACCGCGGACTCGTTCATCGTGTACTTCGAACGTATCCGGGACGAGATCCGTGAGGGCCGCACCCTCCGTCCGGCCGTCGAGCGTGCCTGGCCGCGCGCCCGTCGCACCATCCTCGTCTCCGACTTCGTGTCGTTCCTCGCCGCGGCGGTTCTCTTCGTCGTCACCGTCGGCAAGGTCCAGGGCTTCGCCTTCACGCTGGGTCTCACCACCCTGCTCGACGTGGTCGTGGTGTTCCTCTTCACCAAGCCCGTCATGACGCTGATGGCCCGTACGAAGTTCTTCTCCAGCGGTCACCCGTGGTCCGGCCTGGACCCGAAGCGGCTCGGTGCCAAGCCGCCGCTGCGCCGCTCGCGCCGTGTCAACGCCCCCATCGACCCGAAGGAGGCGTGAGATGTCGCGACTCGGCAGTCTCGGCGCCCGGCTCTACCGCGGCGAGGTCGGTTACGACTTCATCGGCAAGCGCAAGATCTGGTACGGCATCTCGATCCTGATCACCATCACGGCCGTCGTCGCCCTGGCGGTCAGCCATCTCAACATGGGGATCGAGTTCAAGGGCGGCGCGGTCTTCACCACCCCGTCGACCAGTGCCACGGTTGCCCAGGCGGAGGAGTCCGCGGTTTCCGCCTCCGGCCACCAGGCGATCGTCCAGAAGCTCGGCAACGGCAAGCTGCGTATTCAGATCGCCGAGGTCGACCTGGCGAAGTCCGACGCGATCAAGGCGGAGCTCGCCAAGGACCTCAAGGTCCCCGAGGAGAAGATCAACGCCGACCTGGTCGGCCCCAGCTGGGGTGAGCAGATCGCCAACAAGGCCTGGACCGGCCTCGGCGTCTTCATGATCCTCGTGGTGATCTACCTGGCCATCGCGTTCGAGTGGCGCATGGCCATCGCGGCCCTGGTCGCGCTGATCCACGACATCACGATCACGGTCGGGGTCTACGCCCTGGTCGGCTTCGAGGTCACCCCGGGTACCGTGATCGGTCTGCTGACCATCCTCGGTTACTCCCTGTACGACACGGTCGTCGTCTTCGACAGCCTCAAGGAGGGCACGAAGGGGATCACCAAGCAGACCCGCTGGACGTACAGCGAGATCGCCAACCGCTCGATCAACGGCACGCTGGTCCGCTCCATCAACACCACTGTCGTGGCGCTGTTGCCGGTCGCCGGTCTGCTGTTCATCGGTGGCGGTGTCCTCGGCGCCGGCATGCTGAACGACATCTCGCTGTCCTTGTTCGTCGGCCTCGCCGCCGGCGCGTACTCCTCGATCTTCATCGCCACCCCGCTGGTCGCCGACCTCAAGGAACGCGACCCGCAGATGAAGGCCCTGAAGAAGCGGATCCTCGCCAAGCGCGCGGCAGCCGCAGCCAAGGGCGAGTCCGCCGAGGACGAGCAGCCGTACGAGGACGACGTCGTCGGGGACCCCGCCCCCGCCGCCGCGGTCGTCGGTCAGCGCCAGCAGCCCCCCCGGGGCCATGGCCGGACCTCGGGGAATCGTCGATGACCAGCACCACTGAGAGCACCAGGGAACTGCTGCTCAGCCGTATCCGTGACGTGGCGGACTATCCGAAGCCGGGCGTGATGTTCAAGGACATCACCCCGCTGCTCGCGGACCCGGTCGCGTTCACGGCCCTCACCGACGCCCTCGCGGAGCTGTGCGTACGGCACGGCGCCACGAAGGTCGTCGGTCTGGAGGCGCGCGGCTTCATCCTGGCCGCGCCGGTCGCGGTCCGGGCCGGGCTCGGCTTCGTACCCGTCCGCAAGGCGGGGAAGTTGCCCGGTGCCACGCTCAGCCAGGCGTACGAGCTGGAGTACGGCACCGCGGAGATCGAGATACACGCGGAGGACCTCACGGCCGAGGACCAGATCATGGTCATCGACGACGTCCTTGCCACCGGCGGCACCGCCGAGGCATCGCTGCAGCTGATCCGACGGGCCGGCGCCCGGGTCGCCGGTGTCGCGGTCCTCATGGAGCTCGGCTTCCTCGACGGCCGGGCCCGTCTGGAGTCCGGTCTGGCCGGTGCTCCGCTGGAGGCGCTCATCCGCGTCTGAGACAGTCACGCATGCATCGGGTGCCCGGAACAATGTCCGGGCACCCGATGGCGCGTCTGCGGTATTCGCACCCACGTTCCAAGGAGCCGGGCCGGGCCCCGCCTCACGCATCGCGCCGCTCCTCAGCCCCTGCGGCACTTCGGACATCGGCACACCGGCACACACAGGACGGGCACCGGGAACAGCCGGGTGCCCGTCCGGCGTTGTGAGGGTCCCACGGTCCCCGGGGGAGGTCGGGCCGCAGTCTCGATACGATGGCCTTTCCGGGAGTCCGGATCCGCACGAGGAGCGCTCTTGCCAGACGAGGCCCAGCCAGTCGCCGCCCCGCAGCCCGACAAGCCCGCGGCGGTCCCAGCCACGCCCGGGAAGAAGCAGCCCGCGGCGAAGGACAAGCCGAAGCCCCCGGCTCCCGAACCGGCGAGCAGTGCCTCGCGGACTCCCCCCAAGGCGAACGGGGCCGCGTCGGCGTCCCCTGCCCAGCCGGCCCCCGTCTTTCCGCCTCCGGTCACCCCGAAGCCCCCGGCCAAGCCCGCCGCCAAGCCCGTGGCCCCGGTCGGCCCGGCCCGCTCCAGCGGCTCCTCCAACCGGGTACGGGCCAGGCTCGCCCGGCTCGGCGTGCAGCGCTCCAGCCCGTACAACCCGGTCCTCGAACCGCTCCTGCGGGCGGTCCGCAGCAACGACCCCAAGATCGAGACGTCCACGCTGCGCCAGATCGAGCGCGCCTACCAGGTCGCCGAGCGCTGGCACCGCGGTCAGAAGCGCAAGAGCGGCGACCCGTACATCACGCATCCGCTCGCCGTCACGACGATCCTCGCCGAGCTCGGCATGGACCCGGCGACGCTGATGGCCGGTCTGCTGCACGACACGGTCGAGGACACTGAGTACGGCCTGGACACCCTGCGCCGGGACTTCGGCGACCAGGTCGCCCTGCTCGTCGACGGCGTCACCAAGCTGGACAAGGTGAAGTTCGGCGAGGCGGCGCAGGCCGAGACCGTACGCAAGATGGTCGTCGCCATGGCCAAGGACCCCAGGGTCCTCGTCATCAAGCTCGCCGACCGGCTGCACAACATGCGCACCATGCGCTACCTCAAGCGGGAGAAGCAGGAGAAGAAGGCCCGCGAGACGCTTGAGATCTACGCGCCCCTGGCCCACCGCCTGGGCATGAACACCATCAAGTGGGAGCTTGAGGACCTCGCGTTCGCGATCCTCTACCCCAAGATGTACGACGAGATCGTCCGCCTCGTCGCCGAGCGGGCCCCCAAGCGCGACGAATACCTCGCCATAGTGACCGACGAGGTCCAGGCCGACCTGCGCGCAGCCCGGATCAAGGCCACCGTCACTGGACGGCCGAAGCACTACTACAGCGTCTACCAGAAGATGATCGTGCGAGGCCGGGACTTCGCCGAGATCTACGACCTGGTGGGCATCCGCGTCCTCGTCGACACCGTCCGTGACTGCTACGCGGCGCTCGGCACCGTGCACGCGCGATGGAATCCGGTCCCCGGCCGGTTCAAGGACTACATCGCGATGCCCAAGTTCAACATGTACCAGTCACTGCACACCACGGTGATCGGTCCCAGCGGCAAGCCCGTCGAGCTGCAGATCCGTACGTTCGACATGCACCGCCGCGCCGAGTACGGCATCGCCGCGCACTGGAAGTACAAGCAGGAGGCCGTCGCCGGCGCCTCCAAGATCCGCACGGACGTACCCAAGCACACCGGCCGCGGCCAGGACACCGTCAACGACATGGCGTGGCTGCGCCAGCTCCTCGACTGGCAGAAGGAGACCGAGGACCCCAGCGAGTTCCTCGAGTCCCTGCGCTTCGACCTCTCCCGCAACGAGGTCTTCGTCTTCACGCCCAAGGGCGACGTCATAGCGCTCCCCGCGGGCGCGACCCCGGTCGACTTCGCCTACGCCGTGCATACGGAGGTCGGCCACCGGACCATAGGGGCACGCGTCAACGGGCGGCTCGTACCGCTCGAATCCACCCTCGACAACGGCGACCTCGTGGAGGTCTTCACCTCCAAGGCGGCCGGCGCCGGACCGTCCCGGGACTGGCTGGGCTTCGTCAAGTCGCCGCGTGCCCGGAACAAGATCCGCGCCTGGTTCTCCAAGGAACGCCGGGACGAGGCGATCGAGCAGGGCAAGGACGCCATCGCGCGCGCCATGCGCAAGCAGAACCTGCCGATCCAGCGGATCCTGACCGGCGACTCGCTCGTCACCCTGGCCCACGAAATGCGCTATCCGGACATCTCGTCCCTGTACGCGGCGATCGGCGAGGGCCATGTCGCGGCCGCGGGTGTCGTGCAGAAGCTGGTCCAGGCGCTCGGCGGCGAGGACGCGGCCAACGAGGACCTGGCGGAGAGCGCGCCGCCCTCGCGCAGTCGCGGCAAGCGCCGCTCCAACGCCGATCCGGGTGTAGTCGTCAGGGGCGTCGAGGACGTCTGGGTCAAACTGGCCCGCTGCTGCACGCCCGTCCCCGGCGACCCGATCATCGGCTTCGTCACCCGTGGCAGCGGCGTCTCCGTACACCGGGCCGACTGCGTCAACGTGGACTCGCTGTCCCAGCAGCCGGAGCGGATCCTGGAGGTCGAATGGGCGCCGACCCAGTCCTCGGTCTTCCTGGTCGCCATCCAGGTCGAGGCCCTCGACCGGTCGCGGCTGCTCTCGGACGTCACTCGCGTCCTGTCCGACCAGCACGTGAACATCCTGTCGGCGGCCGTCCAGACCTCACGGGACCGGGTGGCCACCTCGCGGTTCACTTTCGAGATGGGTGACCCGAAGCACCTCGGACACGTGCTGAAGGCCGTACGGGGCGTGGAGGGCGTCTACGACGTCTACCGCGTGACCTCGGCCCGCAGGCCCTGACCCCGACCGCCCCGGCAGCCTCCGCCCGACCGGGCGGGGGCTGTGGTGCGTCGTCGCACCGGCGGCCGGCTCCCCGATGAACTCGGCGGCGCTGCGGACACCGTCGTCCGTCGCCGATGCCGGCCCTCCGCCGAAACGCCGAAGGGCCCTCCGTCGCCGACGGAGGGCCCTTCGGGCTGTCTGACCAGCGGTCAGCCGCCGAACTCCTCCAGGCCCTTCAGCGCCTGGTCCAGCAGGGCCTGACGGCCCTCCAGTTCACGGGCCAGCTTGTCGGCGCGGGCGTTGTTGCCCGCGGCGCGCGCCGTGTCGATCTGCGTACGCAGCTTGTCGACGGCTGCCTGCAGCTGCCCGGTCAGACCCGCGGCGCGCGCACGCGCCTCCGGGTTCGTCCGGCGCCACTCCGACTCCTCGGCCTCCTGGAGCGCCCGCTCCACCGCCTGCATCCGCCCCTCGACCTTCGGGCGGGCGTCGCGCGGCACGTGGCCGATGGCCTCCCAGCGCTCGTTGAGGGCACGGAACGCGGCCCTGGCCGCCTTCAGGTCCTTCACCGGCACCAGCTTCTCGGCCTCGACCGCGAGCTCCTCCTTCAGCTTGAGGTTCTCGCCCTGCTCCGCGTCCCGCTCGGCGAAGACCTCGCTGCGGGCGGCGAAGAAGACGTCCTGCGCACCGCGGAAACGGTTCCACAGATCGTCCTCGGCCTCGCGCTGGGCGCGGCCCGCCGCCTTCCACTCCGTCATCAGGTCGCGGTAACGCGCGGCCGTCGTTCCCCAGTCCGTGGAACCGGAGAGCGCCTCGGCCTCGACGACCAGCTTCTCCTTGGCCTTGCGGGCCTCCTCGCGCTGGGCGTCCAGCGAGGCGAAGTGCGCCTTGCGGCGTTTGGAGAACGCCGAGCGCGCGTGCGAGAAGCGGTGCCACAGCTCGTCGTCCGACTTGCGGTCGAGCCGCGGCAGGCCCTTCCACGTGTCGACGAGTGCCCGCAGCCGCTCGCCTGCGGAGCGCCACTGCTCGCTCTGCGCCAGCTCCTCGGCCTCGGCGACCAGCGCCTCCTTGGCGTGCTTCGCCTCGTCGGTCTGCTTCGCCTTCTGGGCCTTGCGCTCCTCGCGACGGGAGTCGACCGTCGCGACCAGCGCGTCGAGCCGCCTCCGGAGCGCGTCGAGGTCGCCGACGGCGTGATGCTCGTCGACCTGCTGACGCAGATGCTCGATGGCGGTCGTCGCGTCCTTCGCCGACAGGTCGGTGGTCTTCACCCGCCGTTCGAGGAGGCCGATCTCGACCACGATGCCCTCGTACTTGCGCTCGAAGTAAGCCAGAGCCTCCTCGGGAGAACCGGCCTGCCACGATCCGACGACCTGCTCGCCATCGGCTGTACGCACGTACACGGTGCCTGTCTCGTCGACACGGCCCCACGGGTCGCTGCTCACAGCGCCTCCTCCACCTGATGCCTGTGAGAGGGTTTGTCCCCCCGGCATCGTCCACAGTTTCCTGGGGCGGGCCGCGCCCGCCCTGCACAACGCCAATCTAGGCGACCGGCCGCCCGGCTGTCCGCACTCCGCGCGGCCGAAATTCTTCGGCTCGCACACCGAGGGCCGGGCCGGCGCCGCCGGTCAGGCCCTCGGTGTCCGATCAGACCTTGTCGACGGTCGCCTTGGAGATGGTGACGGCCTTCTTCGGAGCACCGTCGGCAGCACCGCCGGCGACACCCGCGGTCCCGACGTTCTGCACGGCCTTCAGCGAGGCGGCGTCCATCGTGCCGAACGGCGTGTAGGTCGGCGGCAGCTTGCTGTCCTTGTACACCAGGAAGAACTGGCTGCCGCCGGTGTGCGGCTGTCCGGTGTTGGCCATCGCCACCGTGCCCGCGGGGAACGTCACCGTGCCGTCCTTGCCCGCCTTGCCCAGCGCGGTCAGGTTCTCGTCCGGGATCGTGTAGCCGGGGCCGCCCGTGCCGTCGCCCTTCGGGTCACCGCACTGCAGGACGAAGATGCCCTGTGTGGTCAGCCGGTGACACTTCGTGCCGTCGAAGAAGCCCTTGTCGGCGAGGGACTTGAACGAGTTCGTCGTGTGCGGGGTCTTCGCCGCGTCCATCGTGAACGCGATGTCGCCCTGGCTCGTCTTGAGCGAGAACGTGTACTTCGCCTTCTTGTCGATCTTCATCGCCGGCTCGGGCGCACTGCTCTCGCTCGCCGAGGGCGACGCGGACGGGCTCGCGCTCGCCGCCGTGTCGCTCTTCTTGTCCTTGTCGTCGTTGCCGACGGAGACGTACGCGGCAGCCCCGACGACCGCCACCACGGCCAGCGCCGATGTGATGACGACGGTGAGCCGCCTCGTCCTCCGGCGGGCCTCCTCCCGGCGCTGCTGCTGCCGCTCGAACTTCTCCCTGGCGAGCTGCCGCCGCCGCTGATCGCTGCTGACCACCGGGTGATCTCCTTGTACGTCGTCTGATCGGGCCTGGGTTGCCCGTACCGTATATGGGTTAGCTGTGGAATGAGGAGCGCCGGTAGGCTCTGAACTGCTGCGACCCCCTCGGTCGCGGTCACCGCAGCCCTCCGTCGGACGACCATTAAGGACGATCGTGCTCATTGCCGGGTTCCCCGCCGGGGCCTGGGGGACCAATTGCTACCTGGTCGCCCCTGCCGCAGGCGAGGAGTGCGTGATCATCGACCCGGGCCACCAGGCCACGCAAGGAGTCGAGGAGACGCTGAAGAAGCATCGGCTGAAGCCCGTCGCCGTCGTGCTCACCCATGGCCACATCGACCATGTTGCTTCCGTCGTCCCGGTGTGCGGCGCGCATGACGTCCCTGCCTGGATCCATCCCCAGGACCGGTACATGATGAGCGACCCGGAGAAGGCCCTCGGCCGCTCCATCGGGATGCCGCTCGTGGGCGAGCTGACGGTGGGGGAGCCGGACGACGTCAAGGAGCTGAGCGACGGTGCCCTCCTGAAGCTGGCCGGTCTGGAGTTCGGTGTCGCGCATGCGCCCGGCCATACCAAGGGGTCGGTGACGTTCAGGATGCCCGAGGCCGCGGATGTTCCGCAGGTGCTCTTCTCGGGCGACCTGCTCTTCGCCGGCTCCGTCGGACGCACCGACCTGCCCGGCGGCGACCACGCCGAGCTGCTCGAGTCGCTGGCCCGTGTGTGCCTGCCGCTCGACGACTCGACCGTGGTGCTGTCCGGCCACGGCCCCCAGACGACCATCGGCCGCGAGCGCGCAACGAACCCGTATCTGCACGGCATGGACGCGCCCCGACGAGGAATGTGACGAGAGACAGACTGTGAGCACGTTCAAAGCCCCCAAGGGCACGTACGACCTGACCCCGCCCGACTCCGCGAAGTATCTGGCGGTGCGCGAGGCGATCTCCGCACCCCTGAAGAACTCCGGCTACGGCTACATCGAGACGCCCGGTTTCGAGGACGTCGCGCTCTTCTCGCGCGGTGTCGGTGAGTCCACCGACATCGTGTCCAAGGAGATGTACACCCTCACCACCAAGGGCGGCTCCGAGCTCGCGCTGCGCCCCGAGGGCACCGCGTCCGTGCTGCGCGCCGCACTGGAGGCCAACCTCCACAAGCTCGGCAACCTGCCGGTCAAGCTCTGGTACTCCGGCTCGTACTACCGCTACGAGCGCCCGCAGAAGGGCCGCTACCGGCACTTCTCGCAGGTCGGCGCCGAGGCGATCGGTGCGGAGGACCCGGCCCTGGACGCCGAACTGATCATCCTGGCCGACCAGGCCTACCGCTCCCTGGGCCTGCGGAACTTCCGGATCCTGCTGAACTCGCTGGGCGACAAGGAGTGCCGCCCCGTCTACCGGGACGCCCTTCAGGGCTTCCTGCGCGAGCTGGACCTGGACGACGACACCCGCCGCCGCATCGAGCTCAACCCGCTGCGGGTCCTCGACGACAAGCGCCCCGAGGTGCAGAAGCAGCTGGTCGGCGCCCCGGTGCTGCGCGACTACCTGTGCGACGCGTGCAAGGCGTACCACGAGGAGGTCCGCGACCTGCTGACCGCCGCCGGTGTCGCGTACGAGGACGACGAGAAGCTCGTCCGCGGCCTCGACTACTACACCCGCACCACCTTCGAGTTCGTCCACGACGGACTCGGCTCGCAGTCCGCGGTGGGCGGCGGCGGCCGCTACGACGGCCTGTCCGAGATGATCGGCGGCCCGGCGCTTCCGTCGGTCGGCTGGGCGCTCGGTGTGGACCGTACGGTGCTCGCGCTGGAGGCGGAGGGCATCGAGCTTGAACTGCCCGCGTCCACCAGCGTCTTCGCGGTGCCGCTCGGCGAGGAGGCCCGCAGGGTGCTGTTCGCCAAGGTGACGGAGCTTCGCAAGCTGGGCGTGGCCGCCGACTTCGCGTTCGGCAGCCGCGGTCTCAAGGGGGCGATGAAGAGCGCCAACCGGTCCGGTGCGCGCCTGACCGTTGTTGCCGGTGAGCGCGATCTCGCCGACGGCGTGGTTCAGCTCAAGGACATGGAGTCGGGCGAGCAGCAGCCGGTCGCGCTCGACGCGCTGGTCGCCGAGATCCAGCAGAAACTGGCCTGATCCACCGATTCCTCTGTGCCCGCTCGGTCCGCCGGGCGGGCACAGAGCGTGGTGATCGCGCCGAGTGTCCCGTCCGGGCGGCGCCGCCGACCGCCGGAGAACGCCTTGATCCGGGTGTCCGCATACCGCTCCAGACCCACCATCGCGAAGACGTCCGTGGCGTCGCGCGGCTGCGGGCAGGAGCGGGCGACGTGCGCCACGGCCTCCCGTACCGTCAACTCGACGGGTGCCGATTCATCCCGCCGGACGACCCCGATCCGGGAACGCCGGCGACGGTCGGCGGACGCGAGCACCGAGACCGTTCCCGCGTCGCGGCTGCGCTGCCCCTGGAGGAGCTCCACCGCGGTGCTCTGGGCGGATTCCCAGGTCGGGGCCGTCCGGTGCGGTCGCTTCGCCACAGCGCTTGCGCAGACCGTGTACGGCCACGGTGAATTCGGTCATGGCGCGGAGCGTCTCGCGGAGCCGTGAGTTCCGTGCCGCCGTCCGTACATCTTTATGTCCACCGAACGGTTGACCAGAGCGGTGGTGCGGCACAATGACCATGCTCAGTAGGCCACTCACTGATGGAACGGCGATATGACGACTGCAGCGGTTGACCAACCCTCATCCGACCAGGACGAGGACGGCGGGAAGACGACCTTCGGCGGCAGTCGCGCGTTCGCACTGCTGCTGGTGATCGCAGGCGCTGCCGGGCTCCTCGCCGCCTGGGTCATCACGATCGACAAGTTCAAGCTGCTCGAAGACCCCTCCTTCACCCCGGGCTGCAGCCTCAACCCCGTGGTCTCGTGCGGCAACATCATGAAGAGCGATCAGGCGTCCGCCTTCGGGTTCCCGAATCCGATGCTCGGACTCGCCACGTACTCGGTGGTCATCGGCATCGGCATGGCGCTGCTCGCCGGGGCCCGGTTCCGCGGCTGGTACTGGCTCGGACTCAATGCGGGCACCCTGTTCGGAGTCGGCTTCTGCACCTGGCTGCAGTACCAGTCGCTCTACCACATCAACTCGCTCTGCCTGTGGTGCTGCCTGGCGTGGGTCGCCACGATCTTCCTGTTCTGCTACGTCACCACGCACAACATCAAGCACCGGATCCTTCCCGCGCCGAACTGGCTGCGCAACGGACTGACGGAGTTCCACTGGGTTCCGCCGGTCGTCTGGGTCGGCATCATCGGCATGCTGATCCTGACCCGCTGGTGGGACTTCTGGACCAGCTGAACCGGCAGCTCCCGGGCGGGGACCGGCCCGGCGGCGCTGTCGGCGCCGTGACATAGGCTTCAAACCGTGGAGCCCGACCTCTTTACCGCAGCCGCCGAAGACCGCCAGGAGAAGGACCCGTCCAGCAGCCCACTCGCTGTCCGGATGCGTCCCCGGACGCTCGATGAGGTCGTCGGCCAGCAGCATCTGCTGAAGCCGGGCTCGCCGCTGCGCCGCCTCGTCGGCGAGGGGAGCGGCGGGCCGGCCGGCCCGTCGTCGGTGATCCTCTGGGGTCCGCCCGGCATCGGCAAGACGACCTTGGCGTACGTGGTCAGCAAGGCCACCAACAAGCGTTTCGTCGAGCTCTCCGCGATCACCGCGGGGGTCAAGGAAGTGCGGGCCGTCATCGAGGGCGCCCGCCGGGCCACCGGCGGCTATGGCAAGGAGACCGTTCTCTTCCTCGACGAGATCCACCGCTTCTCCAAGGCCCAGCAGGACTCCCTGCTCCCCGCCGTGGAGAACCGCTGGGTGACGCTCATCGCCGCGACGACCGAGAACCCGTACTTCTCGATCATTTCGCCGCTGCTGTCGCGCTCGCTGCTCCTTACCCTGGAATCGCTCACCGACGAGGATCTGCGCGCTCTCATGCGCCGCGCCCTGACCGACGAGCGCGGACTCGGCGGCGCGGTCACCCTGCCCGAGGACGCGGAGGCGCATCTGCTGCGGATCGCCGGGGGAGACGCGCGGCGCGCGCTGACGGCGCTGGAGGCAGCGGCCGGCGCGGCGCTCGCCATGCAGGAGAAGGAGATCACTCTCCAGACCGTCGAGGCGACCGTCGACCGGGCAGCGGTGAAGTACGACCGGGACGGCGACCAGCACTACGACGTGGCGAGCGCCCTCATCAAGTCGATCCGTGGCTCCGACGTGGATGCAGCGCTGCACTATCTGGCCCGGATGATCGAGGCGGGGGAGGACCCCCGGTTCATCGCCCGGCGGCTGATGATCTCCGCCAGCGAGGACATCGGCCTCGCCGATCCGACAGCCCTCCCCACGGCGGTCGCTGCCGCCCAGGCCGTGGCCTTGATCGGTTTTCCGGAGGCGGCGCTCACCCTCAGCCATGCCACGATCGCGCTGGCGCTCGCCCCCAAGTCCAACGCGGCGACGCTCGCGATCTTCGCGGCCCAGGAGGACGTACGGAAGGGGCTGGCCGGTCCGGTCCCGGCCCATCTGCGCGACGGCCACTACAAGGGCGCCGCCGCGCTCGGGCACGCACAGGGCTACGTCTATCCGCATGATGTCCCCGGCGGGATCGCCGCCCAGCAGTACGCTCCCGATGCCGTCCGGGACAGGCACTACTACCGGCCCACGCGGTACGGGGCGGAGGCGCGGTACGCGGACGTGGTGGACCGGGTCCGCGAGCGGCTCGGCCGCGGCGGCTCCGACGGCGGGGCGGACGCCTGAGGCGCACGCTCAGTGCGCCGCCGCCTCGAACAGCGTGTGCATAGGCCGGTGCGGCCCGACCATGTCAGGCACCGGTTCGGGGAAGTCGAAGCGGGCGTCGAAGCACCGCCCGTCCGCCTCGCGGAACCGCACCCGCAGCCCGAAGCGGTCGAGCGCGACCGGGACGACGGAGGGCGTGTGCGACGCGCAGCGTCCGTCCGCTCGTCCAGCAGCCCGCACAGCATGTTCAGCCGTGCGCCGTGCGCCGCGTGCAGATGCTGCAGCAGTTCCGCCCAGTGGGCGACGAGCGAGTCCGCGGTGGACGTCACGGAACTTCGCCGACTCGACGCCCTGCGGGCCCCACAGATCGTCGACGGACGCCTCACCCGTCGCCAGCCGCAGCATCATCCGGCCCGGCCATCCCGGGTACGCGCGGGCGCCCGGCCGCGGATGCGGTGCGGCACCGATGCCGGCGCGACGTTCGTGATCTCCAGCACAGCGGTCAACTCGTCGTCCTGGCGTGTGCCGCGGCCCGTACGGCCGGGGAATCGGCAGGGAGTTCGAGGAGCAGATCCCCTTCGGGGCCCACGCTCCGGTCCGGGGGGATCAGCTGGTCGAAGCCCGCAGTACTCATCCCGGGGATGAGCAGTACCGCCGAACAGGTACTCTGTACGAGAGTTCGTGTGCGCTCGGCTGCTGACGGCATCCGAGTGATTTCAAGCCCGCTGGGACGCGGCTGACCACGATCTGATCGGTCCTCCGTCGTATCGACGCCCTCGGTGGCGTCGACGCTGTCTGTGTTGTCCGTGACGTGTGTGTGGTGTTCCCAGGGCGAGACATGCGATCTCCTTGAGTAAGGTGAGCCTAACCTAACCCACAACGGAGGTCTGGAGAACGTGCCTAACCAGTCGCGTCCCAAGGTCAAGAAGTCCCGTGCGCTCGGCATTGCCCTGACGCCGAAGGCCGTCAAGTACTTCGAGTCCCGCCCCTACCCGCCGGGCGAGCACGGCCGTGGCCGCAAGCAGAACTCGGACTACAAGGTCCGTCTGCTCGAGAAGCAGCGTCTGCGTGCCCAGTACGACATCAGCGAGCGCCAGATGGCGCGCGCGTACGACCGCGCCAAGAAGGCCGAGGGCAAGACGGGCGAGGCGCTCGTCGTCGAGCTCGAGCGCCGTCTCGACGCGCTGGTCCTGCGTTCGGGCATCGCCCGCACGATCTACCAGGCCCGTCAGATGGTCGTGCACGGCCACATCGAGGTCGACGGCCGCAAGGTCGACAAGCCGTCGTTCCGCGTCCGTCCCGACAACATCGTGATGGTCCGCGAGCGCAGCCGCGACAAGCACCCCTTCCAGGTGGCCCGCGAGGGTGGTTACGCCCCCGACGGCGAGACCCCGCGCTACCTGCAGGTGAACCTGAAGGCCCTGGCCTTCCGCCTTGACCGGGACCCGAACCGCAAGGAGATCCCGGTGATCTGCGACGAGCAGCTCGTCGTCGAGTACTACGCCCGCTGATCCAGGCGTAGCCGCTCTCACCAGCGCTCAGGCCCGCCCCTCCCCGATGTCGGGGAGGCGGCGGGCTTCCGCGTTCTGCCGACCGGCGCGGGCACGGGTCCCGGCCGCCGCCTCCACGGGCCTGCCCGCCAGCGCTCTGGTCACCGCGCCGCAACCGGCGCCCGGCGCAGCAACTCCTGCACGAGTCCGGCACAGGTGTCGACGAGATGCTCGAAGCCGTTGAACACCGGGAGGAATTGGCGCTCGGCGAGATGTTCGAGGAGGGTCGTGCGGGGCGACCTCCTGGTGTGCTCGGCGAGTCCCAGTGCGTCGACCACCGCATGTTCCAGCAGCTCCGGGTGGGAGAGGGGCGCTGAGAGCGTCGTATGAAACACGCAGAGTACTGACGCGGAAGCTCTCCGTGCAATCTCCTTTGCGCAACTGCGGCCCGCTCACCAGGAATGCGGTAGGGGGCGTGGCCCCCGGCGCGATAGGGTCGGGAGACGACGATTCGACAAGCCAGAGAGCGGTGCATTGTGTCCGGTGGAGAGGTGGCCGGGATCCTGGTGGCCGTCTTCTGGGCGATCCTGGTCTCGTTCCTCGCCGTCGTCCTGGTGAGGCTGGCCCAGACGCTCAGGGCGACCACCAAACTCGTGGCGGACGTGACCGAGCAGGCCGTTCCGCTGCTCGCCGACGCGTCCGCGACCGTGCGCTCCGCGCAGACGCAGCTCGACAAGGTCGACGCGATCGCGACGGACGTCCAGGAGGTCACCTCCAACGCCTCGGCGCTCTCCACGACTGTCGCATCGACCTTCGGCGGGCCGCTGGTCAAGGTCGCCGCCTTCGGTTACGGAGTACGGCAGGCCATCGGCCGCCGGACCGCTCCGGAAGCCGAGCCGGCCCGCCGGGCGTCCCGACGCACGGTGATCGTCGGCCGCACGGTGCCGTCCGCGCGAGCCAAGAAGCAGGGCGGCAGAAGTTCCCGCGGATCGAAGGACTGACGCAGCGATGTTCCGCCGTACGTTCTGGTTCACCGCCGGCGCAGCCGCCGGCGTCTGGGCCACCACCAAGGTCAACCGGAAGCTCAGGCAGCTGACCCCCGAGAGCCTCGCGGCGCGCGCCGCCGACAGGGCGATCGAGAGCGGTCACAAGCTCAAGGGCTTCGCCCTCGACGTCCGCGACGGCATGGCCCGGCGCGAGGCCGAACTGGGCGAGGCGCTGGGCCTTGAGGCGCCGGTCAACCCCGAACTCCCCCTGCAGCGTCACTTCGCGGTCGAGGCGGCCGAGCCCGCCCGGGCCGCCGACGCCACCGCTTACCGCAAGCTCCCCTACAACTCGTACAACCGGAATGAGGACCACTGATGGAGTCGGCTGAAATTCGTCGCCGCTGGCTGAGCTTCTTCGAGGAGCGCGGGCACACCGTCGTGCCTTCGGCGTCGCTCATCGCGGACGACCCGACTCTGCTGTTGGTCCCCGCGGGCATGGTCCCCTTCAAGCCGTACTTCCTCGGCGAGGTCAAGCCGCCTGCCCAGCGCGTCACCAGCGTGCAGAAGTGTGTGCGTACGCCGGACATCGAAGAGGTCGGCAAGACCACCCGGCACGGCACCTTCTTCCAGATGTGCGGCAACTTCTCCTTCGGCGACTACTTCAAGGAAGGCGCCATCAGCTACGCCTGGGAGGCTCTCACCAGCTCCGTGGCGGACGGCGGCTTCGGTCTCGACCCCGAGCGGCTGTGGATCACGGTCTATCTCGACGACGACGAGGCCGAGCAGATCTGGCGCGACAAGATCGGCGTCCCCGCCGAGCGCATTCAGCGCCTGGGCAAGAAGGACAACTTCTGGTCCATGGGCGTCCCCGGCCCGTGCGGCCCCTGCTCCGAGATCAATTACGACCGCGGTCCCGAGTTCGGCGTCGAGGGTGGCCCGGCCGTCAACGACGAGCGGTACGTGGAGATCTGGAACCTGGTCTTCATGCAGTACGAGCGGGGCGCGGGCGACGGCAAGGAGGACTTCCCGATCCTCGGCGACCTGCCGTCGAAGAACATCGACACCGGCCTCGGCCTCGAGCGCCTCGCGATGATCCTGCAGGACGTGCAGAACCTGTATGAGATCGACACCTCGATGGCCGTCATCGAGAAGGCCACCGAGCTGACCGGGGTGCGCTACGGCGACAACCACACCTCGGACGTCTCCCTCCGGGTCGTCACCGACCACATGCGTACGTCCGTCATGCTCATCGGCGACGGCGTCACGCCCGGCAATGAGGGCCGCGGTTACGTGCTGCGCCGCATTATGCGCCGCGCCGTTCGCAACATGCGCCTCCTCGGCGCCACCGGCCCGGTCGTCGCTGAGCTCGTCGACACGGTCATCGCGTCGATGGGCCAGCAGTACCCGGAGCTGATCGCCGACCGCAAGCGCATCGAGACCGTCGCCCTCGCTGAAGAGGCCGCCTTCCTGAAGGCCCTCAAGGGCGGCACCAACATCCTCGACACCGCCGTCACCGAGACCAAGGCCGCCGGCGGCAAGGTCCTCGCCGGCGACAAGGCGTTCCTGCTCCACGACACCTGGGGCTTCCCGATCGACCTCACCCTGGAGATGGCCGCCGAGCAGGGCCTCGCCGTGGACGAGGACGGCTTCCGCCGCCTGATGAAGGAACAGCGGGACCGCGCCAAGGCCGACGCCAAGGCCAAGAAGACCGGCCACGCCGACCTGTCCGCCTACCGCGAGGTGGCCGACAACTCCGGCACCACCGAGTTCACCGGGTACACGTCAACCGAGGGCGAGTCGACCATCGTCGGCCTCCTCGTCGACGGTGTGCCCTCGCCCGCCGCCACGGAGGGCGACGACGTCGAGGTCGTCCTCGACCGCACCCCGTTCTACGCCGAGGGCGGTGGCCAGCTCGCCGACCAGGGCCGGATCCGGCTCGACACCGGCGCCGTCATCCAGGTGCGCGACGTCCAGCAGCCCGTCCCGGGCGTCTCCGTCCACAAGGGCACGGTCCAGGTCGGTGAGGTGACGGTCGGCGCCTCCGCTTACGCCGCCATCGACAACACCCGTCGCCGCGCCATCGCCCGCGCCCACAGCGCCACGCACCTCACGCACCAGGCGCTGCGCGACGCACTGGGCCCGACGGCCGCCCAGGCCGGTTCGGAGAACTCGCCGGGCCGCTTCCGCTTCGACTTCGGTTCGCCCGCCGCCGTCCCCGGCACGGTCCTCACCGACGTCGAGCAGAAGATCAACGAGGTCCTCTCGCGGGAGCTCGACGTCCAGGCCGAAGTCATGTCCATCGACGAGGCCAAGAAGCAGGGCGCCATCGCCGAGTTCGGCGAGAAGTACGGCGAGCGGGTCCGCGTGGTCACCATCGGTGACTTCTCCAAGGAGCTGTGCGGCGGTACGCACGTTCACAACACCGCGCAGCTGGGTCTGGTGAAGCTGCTCGGTGAATCGTCCATCGGTTCCGGTGTGCGCCGCATCGAGGCCCTCGTGGGCGTCGACGCGTACAACTTCCTCGCCAAGGAGCACACGGTCGTCGCCCAGCTCCAGGAGCTGGTCAAGGGCCGCCCCGAGGAGCTTCCGGAGAAGGTCTCCGCCATGCTCGGCAAGCTGAAGGACGCCGAGAAGGAGATCGAGAAGTTCCGCGCGGAGAAGGTCCTGCAGGCCGCCGCCGGGCTCGTCGAGTCCGCCAAGGACGTTCGCGGTGTCGCCGTCGTCACCGGTCAGGTACCGGACGGCACCTCGGCCGACGACCTGCGCAAGCTGGTCCTCGACGTCCGCGGGCGCATCCAGGGCGGCCGCGCTGCCGTCGTGGCCCTGTTCACCACGGCCAATGGCCGCCCGCTGACAGTCATCGCCACCAACGAGGCCGCCCGCGAGCGCGGACTCAAGGCCGGTGACCTGGTCCGCACGGCCGCCAAGACCCTCGGCGGCGGAGGCGGCGGCAAGCCGGACGTCGCCCAGGGTGGCGGCCAGAACCCGGCCGCCATCGGCGAGGCCATCGCCGCGGTCGAACGCCTCGTCACCGAGACGGCGTGACGGCGGGAGTGACGCAGATGCGCCGCGGACGTCGTCTCGCGATCGACGTCGGGGACGCCCGGATCGGGGTCGCCTCGTGCGACCCCGACGGGATCCTCGCCACGCCGGTGGAGACCGTGCCGGGTCGTGACGTCCCGGCCGCCCACCGGCGGCTGGGACAGATCGTCGAGGAATACGAGCCGATCGAGATCATCATCGGCCTGCCGAGGTCTCTGGGCGGCGGTGAAGGGCCCGCGGCGGCCAAGGTCCGGCTCTTCGCCCAGGAGGTTGCCCGCTCGGCCGCACCCATTCCAGTGCGATTGGTCGACGAGAGGATGACCACAGTGACGGCGAGTCAAGGACTGCGCGCCTCGGGCGTGAAGTCCAAGAAGGGCCGGTCTGTCATCGATCAGGCTGCCGCTGTGGTGATCCTCCAGAACGCTCTGGAGTCGGAACGAGCCTCAGGTAAAGCTCCGGGCGAGGGCGTCGAAGTGGTTGTCTGATCGCGATACGGTAACGTTCCGCGCGATGCGGCGGTGTTCGAACAAACACCGCACAGCAAAGAGGCGGAACGTCGTCTCGCGGCTCTAGGGGATCGATGACTGAGTATGGCCGGGGCCCCGGCTCCGAACCGTGGCGTCCCGAGGATCCCTTGTACGGGGACCAGGGATGGGGAGGCCAGCAGGCTGCCCACGGCCAGAGCCAGTACGGTGGTCCGCAGGGTCCCTACGCCCAGCAGCCGCCGCAGCAGCCGTACCCGCAGCACCAGCAGTACGGCGCCCCGCAGGACCCGTACGCGCAGCAGCCGCAGCAGCCGCCGCAGCACGGCCCGTACGCGCAGCAGCCACAGCAGCACGGTCCGTATGCGCAGCAGCCACAGCAGCCGCAGCAGCCGCAGCAGCATGACCCGTATGCGCAGCAGCCACAGCAGCCGCCGCAGCACGGCCCGTACGCGCAGCAGCCGCAGCACGACCCGTACGCGCAGCAGGCCCCCCAGCCGCAGTACAACGGCGGCTGGGACACCGGCCAGCAGGCCGCGATGCCGTACGGCACCCCTCCGAACGATCCGTACGGGAACGGAACGAACGGCTACGGCGAATCGCACGACAACTACGGCACGCCCGATGCGTACCCGCCGCCGCAGCCCCCGGGCCGACGCGAGGCCGCGCCTGAACAGGCCCCGCCGCAGAACCCCGACTGGGACCCGGACGTGCCCCAGGAGGAGACGCACCCCTTCTTCACGGGCACCGACGACGACCGTGACGGCCGGGACCCCCGTGACGACGATGACGAGTACGACGACGATCCGCGCGACGGTCGCAGGGGCGGCCGAGGCGGCGGCGAACGCCGCGGCAAGGGCAAGAAGAAGAACCGCAGCGGTTGCGCCTGCCTCGTCGTCGCCGTGGTCCTCGCCGGAGGTGTCGGCGGGGCGGGCTACGTCGGCTACACGTACTGGCAGAACAAATTCGGCGCGGCACCCGACTACTCGGGCCAGGGCTCCGGCAGCGTCGAGGTGGAGATCCCGGAGGGCGCCCTCGGCAACGAGATCGGCAGCATCCTGAAGGCGAAGGGCGTCGTCAAGAGCGTCGACGCGTTCATCGCCGCGCAGGCCGAGAACCCCAAGGGGAAGTCGATCCAGGCGGGGGTCTATCTCCTGCACAAGGAGATGTCCGCGGCCGAGGCCGTGAAGATGATGCTCGACCCGAAGAGCCAGAACGTGCTGACAGTCCCGGAGGGCCGGCGCAACGCCGACGTCTACGCGCTGATCGACAAGAAGCTCGGTCTCAAGGCAGGCACCACCGGCGATGTCGCCAAGAAACAAGCGGGCAGCCTCGGGCTCCCGCAATGGGCCAAGAACCACCCGGAACTCAAGGACCCACTGGAGGGCTTCCTCTACCCCGCGACCTATCCGGCTACCAAGGGGATGAAGCCGGAGGCCGTCCTTAAGCAGATGGTCACCCGGGCCAACGAGGAATACAACAAGGTCGACCTCGAGGCGAGCGCCAGGAAGCTGGGCCTCAAGGACCCCTGGCAGCTGATGACGGTCGCGAGCCTCGTTCAGGCCGAGGGCAAGTACAAGCGTGACTTCGACAAGGTCGCGCGGGTCGTCTACAACCGTCTCAAGCCGAACAACGTCGAGACGAATGGTTTCCTGGACTTCGACTCGACCGTGAACTATGCGAAGAAACAGAGCACCCTGGACCTCGGTACGGTGAAGAATCTGCGCCAGTGGAAGGAGCCGTACAACACGTATTACATCCACGGCCTGCCACCTGGGCCGATCAACAACCCCGGTAGTGCCGCTCTGCACTCCGCCATGAACCCGACGCCCGGACCGTGGTTCTATTTCGTGTCGGTGACGGAGGACAAAACCCTGTTCTCCGTGACCAACGCCGAGCACAACAAGAACGTGGCCAAATACGAGGCAGAACGGAAGAAGTCGGGCCAGTGACCCACGCGCACAGGGCAGCCGTCCTCGGCTCGCCGATCGCCCACTCGCTCTCTCCGGTCCTGCACCGGGCCGCGTACGCCGAGTTCGGTCTCACCGACTGGACCTACGACCGGTTCGAGATCGACGAGCACGCGCTTCCCGGCTTCATCGAGGGCCTGGACTCTTCCTGGGCCGGACTCTCGCTGACCATGCCGCTGAAGCGCGTGATCATCCCGCTGCTGGACTCCGTCAGCGAGACCGCCTCCTCGGTCGAGGCCGTCAACACCGTCGTCTTCACGCGGGACGGCCGTCGCGTCGGCGACAACACCGACATCCCCGGCATGATCGCCGCCCTGCGCGAACGCGGCGTGGACAAGGTGGAGTCCGCCGCGGTCCTCGGTGCCGGAGCCACCGCGTCCTCCGCGCTCGCCGCGCTCGCGGTGATCTGCACAGGGGCGGTCACGGCCTACGTGCGCAGCCAGGAGCGCGGGGACGAGATGCGCGGCTGGGGCGAACGGCTCGGTGTCGACGTGAGGATCTCCGACTGGGCGGAAGCGAAGCAGGCACTGCACGCCCCCCTGGTGATCGCGACCACGCCGGCCGGGGCGACGGACGCGCTGGCCGGTGCGGTACCGGACGCACCCGGCACGCTCTTCGATGTGCTGTACGAGCCCTGGCCCACCGCACTCGCTGCCGCCTGGGCAGCTCGTAACGGTGCAGTCGTCGGAGGTCTCGACCTTCTGGTGCACCAGGCCGTCCTCCAGGTCGAGCAGATGACGGGCCGCTCGCCCGCCCCGCTCGCAGCCATGCGGAAGGCCGGCGAAGAGGCGCTCGCCGCCCGCTGACCACACCGATCGCGCGCCGCGATCCGTCCGTCTGCTGGACCGGCGGCCGGTTGGGGGGCCCGGGCGTGGGAGGATCGAAGGCGGCGGGCCAGGGCCGCGCACCCGGTCGCGCCGTTGCAGTTCCAGGCGCGAGCATGAGGAGCACCGTTGAGCAGGTTGCGCTGGCTGACCGCGGGGGAGTCGCACGGCCCCGCACTGGTGGCGACGCTGGAGGGTCTTCCCGCCGGCGTCCCGATCACCACGGAGATGGTGGCGGACGCACTCGCCCGGCGGCGGCTCGGCTATGGCCGCGGCGCACGGATGAAGTTCGAGAAGGACGAGGTCACTTTCCTGGGTGGAGTACGCCACGGTCTGACCATGGGGTCCCCGGTCGCCGTGATGGTGGGCAACACCGAATGGCCCAAGTGGGAGCAGGTCATGTCGGCCGACCCGGTCAACCCCGACGAGCTCGCCACCCTGGCCCGTAACGCCCCGCTGACCCGCCCCCGGCCCGGCCACGCCGACCTCGCGGGCATGCAGAAGTACGGCTTCGACGAGGCCCGGCCGATCCTGGAGCGCGCCAGCGCCCGGGAGACCGCGGCCCGGGTGGCGCTCGGCGCCGTCGCGCGCTCGTACCTCAAGGAGACCGCGGGCATCGAGATCGTCAGCCACGTCGTCGAGCTGGCCGCGGCCAAGGCGCCGTACGGCGTCTACCCCACGCCTGCCGACGTCGAGAAGCTCGACGCCGACCCGGTGCGCTGCCTCGACGCCGCCGCGAGCAAGGACATGGTCGCCGAGATCGACCAGGCCCACAAGGACGGCGACACCCTGGGCGGTGTCGTCGAGGTGCTCGCGTACGGAGTGCCGGTCGGCCTCGGCTCGCACGTGCACTGGGACCGCCGCCTCGACGCGCGCCTCGCCGCCGCGCTGATGGGCATTCAGGCGATCAAGGGTGTCGAGGTCGGCGACGGCTTCGACCTGGCACGGGTTCCCGGCTCGAAGGCGCACGACGAGATCCTGGTCACCGAGGACGGCATCAAGCGCGCCTCCGGCCGCTCCGGCGGTACCGAGGGCGGTCTGACCACCGGCGAGCTGCTCCGGGTCCGTGCCGCGATGAAGCCCATCGCCACCGTGCCGCGCGCGCTCGCCACCGTCGACGTCGTCACCGGTGAACCGGCCAAGGCACACCACCAGCGCTCCGATGTCTGCGCGGTGCCGGCCGCCGGTATCGTCGCCGAGGCGATGGTCGCGCTGGTCCTGGCCGACGCCGTGGCGGAGAAGTTCGGCGGGGACAGCGTCCCCGAGACCCGCCGCAACGTGCAGTCGTACCTCGACCACCTCCAGATCCGATGAGCGGCCCGCTGATCGTCCTCGTCGGCCCGATGGGCGTCGGCAAGTCCACGGTCGGTGAGCTGCTCGCCGACCGGCTCGGCACCACCTACCGGGACACCGACGCGGATGTCGTGGCCACGGCGGGCAAGCCGATCTCGGAGATCTTCTACGACGAGGGCGAGGAGTACTTCCGCGAGCTGGAGCGGCAGGCGGTACGCACCGCCGTCGCCGAGCACACCGGCGTCCTCGCGCTCGGCGGCGGCGCCGTGCTCGACGGGACGACCCGCGCCCTGCTCGCCGGCCACGCTGTCGTCTATCTCTCGATGGACGTGGAGGAGGCCGTCAGGCGGGTCGGGCTGAACGCCGCGCGCCCGCTGCTCGCCGTCAACCCGCGCCGGCAGTGGCGCGAGCTGATGGAGGCGCGCCGCCACCTCTACGACGAGGTGGCCCGGGCGACCGTGGCCACCGACGAGCGCACACCCGAAGAGGTCGCCCAGGCGGTCCTCGACGCACTGGAACTGCCGGAGCGCGCGGGCGACCCCGCGGGGCCCGGCCGGGAGAACACACGCATGACGGACCAGGGACCCACACGCATCCAGATCGCCGGGAGTGCGGGCACCGACCCGTACGAGGTGCTGGTCGGCCGGCAGCTGCTCGGTGAGCTGCCCTCGCTGATCGGCGACCGCGCCCGGCGGGTCGCGGTCCTGCACCCCGAGGCGCTCGCCGAGACCGGAGAGGCAGTCCGGCAGGACCTCGCCGACCAGGGGTACGAGGCCATCGCCATCCAGCTGCCGAACGCCGAGGAGGCCAAGACCGTCGAGGTCGCGGCGTACTGCTGGAAGGCGCTCGGCCAGACCGGATTCACCCGCACCGACGTCATCGTCGGCGTCGGCGGCGGCGCCACCACCGACGTGGCCGGTTTCGTCGCGGCGACGTGGCTGCGCGGGGTGCGCTGGATCGCCGTACCGACGACCGTGCTCGCCATGGTCGACGCGGCCGTCGGCGGCAAGACCGGCATCAACACCGCCGAGGGCAAGAACCTCGTCGGCGCCTTCCACCCGCCGGCCGGGGTGCTCTGCGACCTCGCCGCTCTCGACTCGCTGCCGGTGCACGACTACGTCAGCGGCATGGCCGAGATCATCAAGGCCGGTTTCATCGCCGACCCCGCGATCCTCGACCTGATCGAGTCGGACCCGGAAGGCGCCCGGACGCCCGCCGGTCCGCACACCGCCGAGCTGATCGAGCGCTCCATCCGGGTCAAGGCCGAGGTCGTCTCCAGCGACCTCAAGGAGTCCGGGCTGCGCGAAATCCTCAACTACGGGCACACCCTCGCCCACGCGATCGAGAAGAACGAGCGCTACAAGTGGCGCCACGGCGCGGCCGTCTCCGTCGGCATGGTCTTCGCCGCCGAGCTGGGCCGGCTGGCCGGACGCCTCGACGACGCCACCGCAGACCGGCACCGCACGGTACTGGAGTCCGTCGGACTGCCGCTCACCTACCGCGGCGACCAGTGGCCCAGGCTGCTGGAGAACATGAAGATCGACAAGAAGTCCCGCGGCGACCTGCTGCGCTTCATCGTCCTCGACGGCCTGGGCAAGCCCACCGTCCTGGAGGGACCCGACCCGGCGGTGCTGCTCGCCGCGTACGGGGAGGTGTCGGCGTGACCCGCCGGGTCTTCGTGCTCAACGGACCGAACCTCGGCCGACTCGGCTCCCGTGAGCCCGATGTGTACGGCGCGACGTCGTACGCCGGACTCGTCGAGACCTGCCGGACGCTCGGCAAGGAGCTCGGCTTCGACGTCGACGTCCGGGAGACCAACGACGAGGGCGAGTTGATCCGCTGGCTGCACGAGGCCGCAGACGGGTCGATTCCGGTCGTTCTCAACCCGGGAGCCTTCACCCATTACTCGTACGGAATGCGGGACGCGGCCGCTCAGCGCACCGCCCCGCTCATCGAAGTGCACATCTCGAACCCGTACGCACGGGAGGAATTCCGCCACACCTCGGTGGTCGCGCCGGTCGCCACGGGGACCGTCGCCGGCTTCGGTATCGGCTCCTACCGGCTCGCCCTGCGCGCCCTCGCCGACGAACTGACGGACTGAGACCGACCGGGGCCTCGGCCGGATCACCGGCCGCCGGGGCACTCCGTACCGTCCCCGACCGTTGCCTCTGCGGCGGCCGGGGACGGTACGGTTGCCGTTCCACCAGCGCCAGTTGCCTGTACGAGACGGAGTGGCACCGGATGCAGCACGCAGTGGGGGCCCCGCTGCCGCCGCCCCAAGGATCCGGAAACGGACCTGTCGGCTGGACGCACCAGGCCCAGCACCCCGGCCACCCCGGTCGGCCGGGGCCCCCGCCCCCGCCCCAGCCCGCGCCCCGGGGCGCCGGCTGGACGGGCCCCGCCCCGCACCACGCCCCGGCGCCCGTCTCCCGGGAGACCACCGGGCACATCCAGCTGCCGCCAGGCGGCCCCGTGCCGCTGCCCGCACCACCCGCCGATCCCGGCACGGGCACGGCGACGCTCGCCGTCCTCCTGATCGGCCCCGCGGGCGCGGGCAAGACGACCGTGGCCAAACTGTGGGCCAGCCGCCGCCGCGTTCCCACCGCCCACGTCAGCCTCGACGACGTCCGCGAATGGGTCCGCTCCGGCTTCGCCGACCCGCAGACCGGGTGGAACGACCACTCGGAGGCCCAGTACCGCCTGGCCCGCCGCACCTGCGGCTTCGCCGCCCGTAATTTCCTGGCCAACGGGATCTCCTGCATCCTCGACGACGCGGTCTTCCCCGACCGCCCCGTCGTGGGTTTGGGCGGCTGGAAGCGCCATGTGGGCCCGGGGCTTCTGCCCGTGGTGCTCCTGCCCGGCCTGGAGATCGTGCTGGAGCGCAACGCCGCCCGCAGTGGCAACCGCCGCCTGTCGGACGAGGAGGTTGCCCGGATCCACGGCCGGATGGCGGGCTGGTACGGCTCGGGGCTGCCGATCATCGACAACTCGACGTACGACGTGGAGACCACGGCCCGGGTCCTCGACGACGTACTCGCCCGCTCGATCGCCAGCCCGCCGGCCTGGTGACGACCGGCCGACCGCCCCCGGTCGGATGCGCTGACCGGGCGGCCCGCCGCCCCCGCTCGTAGGCTCGTGGCATGTCAGAGGTGTACGCCGTCCGCCGCGGGCTGCTCCGCGACCGGTGCGCCGCCGTCGGATCCGCGGCCGCCCTGGTCTCCCGCTCCGCCAACGTCCGCTATCTCGCGGGCGGAGCGCCCCCGGGTGCCGTGCTGCTGCTCGGCCCCGACGAGGACGTTCTGCTGTGCCCCCGCGCGCCGACCGGCGAGCCCGACTACGAGCACACCGACGACCAGCTGCGGCTGGCCCTGTTGTCGCCCTCCGGCGGCGACGACCCGGCGGTCGCCGCAGCCGACCTGGCCACCGCCTCCGGCGCGGAATCGCTCGCCGTCGAGGAACACGATCTGACGGTCTCCCGTCACCGGGCCATGGGCTCGGTGGCCCCGCGGCTCCGGCTGACCGATCTCGGCGCCACGGTCGAGCAGCTGCGCCTCGTCAAGGACGAGGAGGAGATCGCCTGCCTGCGGATCGCCGCCGAGATCACCGACCAGGCGCTCGGCGAACTTCTCGAATCGATTCTGGTCGGCCGCACCGAACGGCACCTCGCCCTGGAACTGGAACGGCGGCTGGTGGACCACGGCGCCGACGGTCCCGCCTTCGCCACCTCGGTCGCCACCGGACCCAACTCGGGTCAGGGCCGCCACCGGCCCTCGGACCGGCGTGTGGAGGAGGGAGATTTCCTCTCCGTCTGTCTCGGCGCGAACTATCGCGGCTACCGGTGCGAGATCGGCCGTACGTTTGTCATCGGGACCGCGCCCGCCGCCTGGCAGATCGATCTGTACGACCTGGTTTTCGCCGCTCAGCGGGCCGGACGTGAGGCTCTCGTGCCGGGCACGGCGTACCGTGATGTGGACCGCGCGGCCCGGCATCTCCTGGACTCCGCAGGCCACGGAGAGGGTCTCGCACCCTGGACCGGGCACGGTGTGGGACTCGAAATCGACGAGGACCCGCAGCTGACACCGGCGGCCATGGGTAAACTGGACGCTTGTGTGCCGGTCACCGTCGAACCGGGGGTCCACCTCCCGGGCCGGGGCGGGGTCCGGATCGATGACACGCTCGTCGTGCGCCCCGAGGCGGACGGCGGACCCGAGCTACTCACCATTACGACCAAGGAGCTGCTCGCGCTCTAGCGCGCATCCTTGGCCGTCCACCAGCTTCAGTCCAGGAGATTCCGCAACCGTGGCTTCCACGAACGACCTCAAGAACGGCATGGTGCTCAAGCTCGACGGGGGCCAGCTCTGGTCCGTCGTCGAGTTCCAGCACGTCAAGCCCGGCAAGGGCCCGGCTTTCGTGCGCACCAAGCTCAAGAACGTGCTCTCCGGCAAGGTCGTCGACAAGACGTTCAACGCCGGCGTGAAGGTCGAGACGGCCACCATTGACCGCCGCGACATGCAGTTCTCGTACATGGACGGCGAGTACTTCGTCTTCATGGACATGGACACGTACGACCAGCTCATGGTCGACCGCAAGGCTGTCGGCAACGCCGCCAACTTCCTCATCGAGGGCTTCACCGCCTCCGTGGCCCAGCACGAGGGCGAGGTGCTCTACGTCGAGCTGCCGGCCGCCGTCGAGCTGACCATCCAGCACACCGACCCGGGCGTCCAGGGCGACCGCTCCACCGGTGGCACCAAGCCCGCCACGCTGGAGACCGGTTACGAGATCGGCGTCCCGCTCTTCATCACCACCGGTGAGAAGATCAAGGTCGACACCCGCACGGGCGACTACCTCGGCCGGGTGAACAGCTAACCGTGGCTGCCCGGAACACGGCCCGCAAGCGCGCCTTCCAGATCCTCTTCGAGGCCGACCAGCGCGGTGAGTCCGTGCAGACGGTCCTCGCGGACTGGGTTCGGCTCTCGCGGTCCGACCCCCGTCAGCCGCCGGTCACCGAGTACACGATGGAGCTCGTCGAGGGGTACGCGCAGTACGCGGACCGGATCGACGACCTCATCATCACCTACGCCGTGGACTGGGAGATCGACCGCATGCCGGTCGTCGACCGGAACATCCTGCGGCTCGGTGCGTACGAGCTGATCTGGGTGGACGGGACGCCGGACGCGGTGGTCATCGACGAGGCGGTCCAGCTTGCCAAGGAGTTCTCCACGGATGACTCCCCGTCCTTTGTGAACGGGCTGCTCGCCCGGTTCAAGGACCTCAAGCCGAACCTTCGCCGCGAGGCGTAGGCTGCGGCGGCGTTCAGCCCACGAAGGGCCCACGGTCAGCTGACCGTGGGCCCTTCGGCGTGCGGTGCGCCTGGGCGGGGCGTTGCGTGGTGTGGTGCCCGGTCCACTGGGTGGGGGGTTCCGTCCTCAAGCGCCGGACGGGCTTGGGTGTGCGGGCTTGCCGTGTCCGGCGGGTTCGGGCCCACGGGGGTGGGGGGTTCCGTCCTCAAGCGCCGGACGGGCTTGAGGTGTCCGCCTGGCTCTCCGGTGGCACCGTCGCCTTGTCGGGTGGGTGGTGGTCCGCGGGGCCCCTCCGGGGTGTCTCCTCGGGCGACGAACGTTCGGCGGGTACGCGAGGGAGCCCGGGTCTTTGTTCGTCGCCCTGCGGGGACTCCCCTGCACGGCCCCGGACCGGACGTCGCGCGTCAGCGGCCCGGTGTGCCTTCTTGTCACGACCGCCGGGGCGCAGGCGCGAGTGATGCCTGGGTGGGGCCGTGCAGGGGAGTCCCCGCAGGGGCTGGCGCTCGTGCCGGGTTCGCCCGCGTTGCCGGCTTCCGCGCCAGTTCTGAGGAGACGCCCCGGAGGGGCCCCGCCCACCACCCACCGCGCAGTGCGGCGGCGCCCCCGGGGCGCGGCGCCGAAAATCAAGCCCGTCCGGCGATTGAGGACGGAACCCCCGCCCCGGACCCGGGTGCGAGAACCGCACCGCCCGCCGGGGCGACCCCGCCCCCCGGACCGGGGCAGGAAAAACGCCGGGTTGCCGGGCCCGAAAAGGCACCCGGCAACCCGGCGGTACGTTTCTGCTGGCCGGGGCTTCAGCCCCGGACGTCAGCCTTCCTCGTGGGCAACCGCGCGACGCGCGTCCGCGTCCAGCACGCCCCAGCTGATCAGCTGTTCCGTGAGCACGGACGGCGACTGGTCGTAGATCACGGCCAGCGTGCGCAGGTCGTCCTGGCGGATCGAAAGCACCTTGCCGTTGTAGTCACCGCGCTGGCTCTGGATCGTCGCGGCGTAGCGCTGCAGCGGTCCGGCCTTCTCCGGCGGGACGTGGGCGAGGCGCTCCAGGTCCAGAACAAGCTTCGGCGGCGGCTCTGCGGCCCCGCCCGGCGTCGTACCCGGCAGAAGCTCCTGCACCGGAACCCCGTAGAAGTCCGCCAGCTCGGCGAGGCGCTGCACGGTCACGGCGCGGTCGCCGCGCTCGTACGAGCCGACCACGACGGCCTTCCAGCGGCCCTGGGACTTCTCCTCCACACCATGGAGGGAGAGGCCCTGCTGGGTGCGGATGGCACGGAGCTTGGCCCCGAGCTGTTTTGCGTATTCGCTGGACATAAGGCTCCCCGGACGAAGTCTGGTAACTCACTGTGAGGTTACGCAGCGTTACTTGGATGCGTCAAGCCGAATGGTCCGGACCGGCACCTCCCGGGGGTGCGACCAGGGTCGGGTTCAAGCCCTGGTAACGTTGATGACGCAATTTCGACGTCCTTTAAGGTCCGTCCAGTGAGGCGGAGAAGGAGGTCCGTTTCTTATGGACGCACAGCACGAAGCCACCGGCAATGCGGCACGCCCCGTTCTGGAGGCTCCCGACGTCGCCCGAGTACTGACCCGCATCGCCCACGAAATCGTCGAACGCGCCAAGGGCGCCGACGACGTGGTCCTGCTCGGCATCCCGACCCGAGGCGTCTTTCTCGCCCGTCGGCTCGCCGACAAGCTCCAGGAGATCACCGGCCGGAAGATGCCGGTCGGCTCCCTCGACATCACCATGTACCGCGACGACCTGCGGCTGCGCCCGGCGCGCGCCCTGGCCCGTACCGAGATCCCCGGTGAGGGCATCGAGGGCTGCCTGGTCGTCCTGGTGGACGATGTTCTCTTCTCCGGCCGCACGATTCGCGCCGCGCTCGACGCGCTCGGCGACATCGGCCGGCCCCGCGCGGTGCAACTTGCGGTCCTCGTCGACCGCGGCCACCGCGAGCTTCCGATCCGTGCCGACTACGTAGGCAAGAACCTCCCCACGTCGCTGCGGGAGACGGTCAAGGTCCAGCTCGCCGAGGAGGACGGCCGTGACGCCGTACTGCTCGGCGTCCAGCAGACCGCCCCGGCAGGCGAGCAGTAGCTGCACACATCCGTACGACGCACCAGTCGTACGACGGCTTCTGCACGCCCGCATGCCTGAACTCTCCAGGAGAACACCCAGATGAAGCGTCACCTCATCTCGGCCGCCGACCTCACCCGCGACGACGCCGTCCTGATCCTCGACACCGCCGAGGAGATGGCCCGGGTAGCGGACCGGCCGATCAAGAAACTCCCGACCCTGCGCGGCCGTACCGTCGTCAACCTCTTCTTCGAGGACTCGACGCGCACCCGCATCTCCTTCGAGGCCGCTGCCAAGCGCCTCTCCGCCGATGTCATCAACTTCTCCGCGAAGGGCTCGTCGGTCTCCAAGGGCGAGTCGCTCAAGGACACCGCGCTGACCCTGGAGGCGATGGGCGCCGACGCCGTCGTCATCCGGCACGGTGCCTCCGGCGCCCCGTACCGCCTCGCGACGTCCGGCTGGATCGACGGCGCCGTCGTCAACGCCGGTGACGGCACCCATGAGCACCCCACCCAGGCGTTGCTCGACGCGTTCACCATGCGTCGCCGACTGGTGGGCGCCGATGCCGGCCTGGGCCGGGACCTGGACGGACGGCGGATCACCATCGTCGGCGACGTCCTGCACAGCCGGGTCGCCCGCTCCAATGTCCACCTGCTGCACACGCTCGGCGCCCACGTCACCCTGGTGGCCCCGCCGACCCTCGTGCCGGTGGGTGTGGAGCAGTGGCCCTGCGAAGTCAGCTACAGCCTCGACGAGGTGCTGCCGAAGTCCGACGCGGTGATGATGCTGCGTGTGCAGCGTGAACGGATGAACGCCGCGTACTTCCCGACCGAGCGCGAGTACTCCCGCCGCTACGGCCTGGACGGCGAGCGCATGGCCAAGATGCCGGAGCACGCCATCGTCATGCACCCCGGCCCGATGGTCCGCGGCATGGAGATCACCGCCGAGGTCGCCGACTCCGACCGCTGCACGGCCGTCGAGCAGGTCGCCAACGGCGTCTCCATCCGGATGGCGGTGCTCTATCTGCTGCTGGGTGGGTCCGAGCCCGCCACCACCCTTGATCGAAACGCTGCGCGCCCCGCTGATTCCGAGGAGAACAAGTAATCATGAGCAAGATCCTTATCCGCGGCGCGAAGGTCCTCGGCGGCGAGCCCCAGGACGTCCTGATCGACGGCGAGACCATTGCCGCCATCGCCCGGCAGGGCGAAATCGACTGGAGTGGTGCCGGTATCGACGCCGGCGACGCGACCGTCGTCGAGGCCGAGGGGCAGATTCTGCTGCCCGGTCTGGTCGACCTGCACACCCATCTGCGTGAGCCCGGGCGCGAGGACTCCGAGACCGTTCTCACCGGCACCAAGGCGGCGGCGGTCGGTGGCTTCACCGCCGTGCACGCCATGGCCAACACCTTCCCGGTCGCCGACACCGCCGGTGTCGTCGAGCAGGTCTGGCGGCTCGGCAAGGAGTCCGGGTACTGCGACGTGCAGCCGATCGGCGCCGTCACCGTCGGGCTGGAGGGCAAGCAGCTCGCCGAACTCGGCGCCATGCACGATTCGGCCGCTGGAGTGAAAGTCTTCTCCGACGACGGCAAGTGTGTCGACGACGCGGTGATCATGCGGCGCGCGCTGGAGTACGTGAAGGCGTTCGACGGTGTCGTCGCCCAGCACGCCCAGGAGCCCCGCCTGACCGAGGGCGCCCAGATGAACGAGGGCATCGTCTCGGCCGAGCTCGGTCTCGGTGGATGGCCGGCCGTCGCCGAGGAGTCGATCATCGCCCGCGATGTTCTCCTCGCCGCCCACGTCGGCTCCCGGGTGCACATCTGCCACCTGTCGACCGCCGGCTCGGTGGAGATCGTCCGCTGGGCCAAGTCCAAGGGCTGGAACGTGACCGCCGAGGTCACCCCGCACCACCTGCTGCTCACCGACGAGCTCGTACGGTCGTACAACCCGGTCTACAAGGTGAACCCCCCGCTGCGCACCGAGGCCGACGTGCTGGCCCTGCGCGAGGCACTCGCCGACGGCACGATCGACTGCGTCGCCACCGACCATGCCCCGCACCCGCACGAGGACAAGGACTGCGAGTGGGCCGCGGCCGCCATGGGCATGGTGGGTCTGGAGACCGCGCTCTCCGTCGTCCAGCAGACGATGGTCGAGACGGGGCTCCTCGACTGGGCGGGCGTCGCCGACCGGATGTCGTTCCGCCCGGCCGCCATCGGCCGGCTCGACGGACACGGCCGCCCCGTCTCGGCCGGTGAGCCTGCCAACCTCACGCTGGTCGATCCGGCATACCGTGGAGTCGTGGACCCCGCGGGCTTCGCCTCCCGCAGCCGCAACACCCCGTACGAGGGGCGCGAGCTGCCGGGTCGCGTCACCCATACCTTCCTGCGGGGCCGTGCCACGGTCGTCGACGGGAAGCTCGCGTGACATCACTGACCCCCCTGTACCAGCTGGCCGCCGAGCAGAAGTCGGCGGACGTGACCGATTGGCCCGCCCGCATCAGCTGGGTGATCGGACTGATCGTCTTCATCGCCTTCATCTACTGGCTGATGCGCCAGGGGTGGAAGTGGCGGGGGAGCCTGCAGTCCGATCTGCCGGAGCTGCCCGCCACACCGGAGGGGTACTCCGACGGGGAGCCGCTCCTGACGATGACCGGCCGCTACCACGCCTCGACGACCGCCGGGCAGTGGCTCGACCGGATCGTCGCCCACGGCCTCGGTACCCGCAGCCGCGTGGAGCTCACGCTGACCGAGCAGGGACTCGACGTCGTACGCCCCGGAGCAGCCGACTTCTTCGTCCCGGCCGCGCAGCTGCGTGACGCCCGGCTCGACAAGGGCATCGCGGGCAAGGTCCTCCCCGAGGGCGGCCTGCTGATCATCACCTGGGCGCTCGGCGACAAGCTGATCGACTCCGGCTTCCGCTCCGACCGCTCGGCCGAACACCCGGCCTGGGTCGACGCCATTCACCACCTCACCAGCACTACGGAAGGCACCGCACGATGACCATCTCCACCCGGGGAGCCGCCAAAGCTCCCGCCGTACTCGTCCTGGAGGACGGCCGCGCCTTCCGCGGCCGCGCCTACGGGGCCGTGGGGGAGACCTTCGGCGAGGCGGTGTTCTCCACCGGCATGACCGGCTACCAGGAGACCCTGACCGACCCCTCGTACCACCGCCAGGTCGTCGTGATGACCGCCCCGCACGTCGGCAACACCGGGGTGAACGACGAGGACCCCGAGTCCCAGCAGATCTGGGTCTCCGGCTACGTGGTGCGCGACCCCGCACGGGTGCCGTCCAACTGGCGCTCGCAGCGTTCGCTCGACGAGGAGCTGGAGCGTCAGGGCGTCGTCGGCATCAGCGGCATCGACACCCGCGCCCTCACCCGCCACCTGCGCGAGCGCGGCGCCATGCGCGTCGGCATCTTCTCCGGCGACGCGGTCGCCGACGAGGCCACGCTGCTGGCCCGGGTGCTGGAAGCCCCCGAGATGGTGGGAGCCGACCTCTCCGCCGAGGTCGCGACCAAGGAGACGTACGTCGTCCCCGCGATCGGCACCAAGAAGTTCACCGTCGCCGCGATCGACCTCGGCATCAAGGGCATGACCCCGCACCGGATGGCCGAGCGCGGCATCGAGGTGCACGTCCTGCCCGCCACCGCCACCCTCGACGAGGTGTACGCGGTCCAGCCCGACGGAGTCTTCTTCTCCAACGGCCCCGGCGACCCGGCCACTGCCGACCACCCGGTCTCCGTCATGCAGGGCGTCCTGGAGCGGAAGACGCCGCTCTTCGGTATTTGCTTCGGCAACCAGATCCTGGGCCGCGCGCTCGGCTTCGGCACGTACAAGCTCAAGTACGGCCACCGCGGCATCAACCAGCCGGTGCAGGACCGCACGACCGGCAAGGTCGAGGTCACCGCGCACAACCACGGCTTCGCCGTCGACGCCCCGCTGGACAAGGTGTCGGACACGAAGTTCGGCCGCGCCGAGGTCTCCCACGTCTGTCTGAACGACCAGGTCGTCGAGGGGCTGCAACTCCTCGACCAGCCGGCCTTCAGCGTCCAGTACCACCCCGAAGCAGCCGCGGGCCCGCACGACGCCGCGTACCTCTTCGACCGCTTCGTATCCCTGATGGAGGGCCAGCGTGCCTAAGCGCTCCGATATCCAGTCCGTCCTGGTCATCGGCTCCGGCCCGATCGTCATCGGTCAGGCCGCCGAGTTCGACTACTCCGGCACCCAGGCCTGCCGCGTCCTCAAGGCCGAGGGCCTGCGCGTCATCCTGGTGAACTCCAACCCGGCGACGATCATGACCGACCCGGAGATCGCCGACGCCACGTACGTCGAGCCGATCACCCCCGAGTTCGTCGAGAAGATCATCGCCAAGGAGCGCCCCGACGCGCTGCTCCCGACGCTGGGCGGCCAGACCGCGCTCAACACCGCGATCTCCATGCACGAGAACGGTGTTCTGGAGAAGTACGGTGTCGAGCTCATCGGCGCCAATGTCGAAGCCATCAACAAGGGCGAGGACCGCGACCTCTTCAAGGGCGTCGTCGAGGCCGTCAACGCGAAGATCGGTCACGGCGAGTCCGCCCGCTCGGTCATCTGCCACACGATGGACGACGTGCTCCAGGGCGTCGACACGCTCGGCGGCTACCCCGTCGTCGTCCGCCCCTCCTTCACGATGGGCGGCGCCGGCTCCGGCTTCGCGCACGACGAGGAGGAGCTGCGCCGGATCGCCGGTCAGGGCCTCACGCTCTCCCCGACCACCGAGGTGCTCCTGGAGGAGTCCATCCTCGGCTGGAAGGAGTACGAGCTGGAGCTGATGCGCGACAAGCACGACAACGTCGTGGTCGTCTGCTCCATCGAGAACTTCGACCCGATGGGCGTCCACACGGGTGACTCGATCACCGTCGCCCCGGCGATGACGCTCACCGACCGTGAGTACCAGCGGCTGCGCGACATCGGCATCGCGATCATCCGCGAGGTCGGCGTCGACACCGGCGGCTGCAACATCCAGTTCGCCATCGACCCGACCGACGGCCGGGTCATCGTGATCGAGATGAACCCGCGCGTCTCCCGCTCCTCGGCGCTGGCGTCGAAGGCCACCGGCTTCCCGATCGCCAAGATCGCCGCCAAGCTGGCCGTCGGCTACACGCTGGACGAGATCCCCAACGACATCACCGAGAAGACCCCGGCCTCCTTTGAGCCGACGCTCGACTATGTCGTCGTCAAGGCCCCGCGGTTCGCCTTCGAGAAGTTCCCGTCCGCCGACTCGACCCTCACCACCACCATGAAGTCGGTGGGCGAGGCCATGGCGATCGGCCGCAACTTTACCGAGGCGCTCCAGAAGGCGCTGCGCTCCTTGGAGAAGAAGGGTTCGCAGTTCGCCTTCACCGGTGAGCCCGGCGACAAGGCCGAGCTGCTGGCCGAAGCGGTCCGCCCGACCGACGGCCGGATCAACACGGTCATGCAGGCGATCCGGGCCGGCGCCACCCAGGAAGAAGTCTTCGACGCCACGAAGATCGACCCCTGGTTCGTCGACCAGCTCTTCCTGATCAAGGAGATCGCCGACGAGCTGGCCGCCGCCGACAAGCTCGGTCCCGAGCTGCTCGCCGAGGCCAAACGGCACGGATTCTCCGATGTCCAGATCGCCGAGATCCGCGGTCTGCGCGAGGACGTCGTCCGCGAGGTGCGGCACGCCCTCGGCATCCGCCCGGTGTACAAGACGGTCGACACCTGCGCCGCCGAATTCGCCGCGAACACGCCGTACTTCTACTCCTCGTACGACGAGGAGAGCGAGGTCGCGACCCGCACCAAGCCCGCGGTGATCATCCTCGGCTCCGGCCCCAACCGCATCGGTCAGGGCATCGAGTTCGACTACTCCTGCGTCCACGCCTCCTTCGCGCTGAGCGACGCGGGCTACGAGACCGTGATGGTCAACTGCAACCCGGAGACCGTCTCCACGGACTACGACACCTCCGACCGCCTTTACTTCGAGCCGCTGACGCTCGAGGACGTGCTGGAGATCGTGCACGCCGAGTCCCTCGCGGGCCCGATCGCCGGTGTCATCGTCCAGCTCGGCGGCCAGACCCCGCTGGGTCTGTCGCAGGCGCTCAAGGACAACGGGGTGCCGGTCGTCGGCACCTCCCCGGAGGCGATCCACGCAGCCGAGGACCGCGGCGCGTTCGGCCGTGTCCTGGCCGAGGCCGGACTCCCGGCCCCGAAGCACGGCACCGCCACCACGTTCGCAGAGGCCAAGTCCATCGCCGACGAGATCGGTTACCCCGTCCTCGTGCGCCCGTCGTACGTGCTCGGCGGCCGTGGCATGGAGATCGTGTACGACGAGACGCGGCTCTCCTCGTACATCGCCGAGTCCACCGAGATCAGCCCTACCCGGCCGGTCCTGGTCGACCGCTTCCTCGACGACGCCATCGAGATCGACGTCGACGCGCTCTACGACGGCACCGAGCTCTACCTCGGCGGCGTCATGGAGCACATCGAGGAGGCCGGCATCCACTCCGGCGACTCCGCCTGTGCGCTGCCCCCGATCACCCTCGGCGGCTACGACATCAAGCGGCTGCGCGCCTCCACCGAGGGCATCGCCAAGGGCGTCGGCGTGCGTGGGCTGATCAACATTCAGTTCGCGCTCTCCGGCGACATCCTGTACGTCCTGGAGGCCAACCCGCGTGCCTCCCGTACCGTCCCCTTCACGTCGAAGGCGACCGCGGTGCCGCTCGCCAAGGCCGCCGCCCGCATCTCGCTGGGCGCGACGGTCGCCGAGCTCCGCGAGGAGGGCCTGCTGCCGCGGAACGGCGACGGCGGCACCCTGCCGCTCGACGCGCCGATCTCTGTCAAGGAGGCCGTCATGCCGTGGTCGCGGTTCCGCGACATCCACGGCCGCGGCGTCGACACGGTCCTCGGCCCGGAGATGCGCTCCACCGGTGAGGTCATGGGCATCGACTCGGTCTTTGGCACGGCGTACGCCAAGTCGCAGGCCGGCGCGTACGGCCCGCTGCCCACCAAGGGCCGTGCCTTCATCTCCGTCGCCAACCGTGACAAGCGCTCGATGATCTTCCCGGCCCGTGAGCTGGTCGCCCACGGCTTCGAGCTGATGGCCACCTCCGGCACCGCCGAGGTCCTCAAGCGCAACGGCATCAACGCCACCGTCGTGCGCAAGCAGTCCGAGGGCGAGGGCCCGAACGGCGAGAGGACCATCGTCCAGCTCATCCACGACGGCGAGGTCGACCTGATCGTCAACACGCCGTACGGGACGGGCGGCCGCCTCGACGGCTACGAGATCCGTACCGCGGCCGTGGCCCGCGCGGTGCCGTGCCTGACCACGGTCCAGGCGCTCGCCGCCGCGGTCCAGGGCATCGACGCGCTCACCCACGGAGACGTCGGCGTACGTTCCCTCCAGGAACACGCGGAACATCTGACCGCGGCCCGCGACTAGGCAGCCCAGCAGGGGGACACCGGAAACGGTGTCCCCCTCTCTGTGAGGACACTCCCATGTACAAGTTCTTCTTCCGGCTGGTCTTCAAGCGGATGGACCCGGAGCAGGCCCACTACCTGGCCTTCCGGTGGATCCGCCTCGCGGCCCGCATCCCCGTCCTGCGCACCTACGTCGCCTCGGTGCTCGCAACCCGCTACAAGGAGCTGCGCACCGAGGCCCTCGGTCTGCGCATGCACGGCCCGTTCGGCCTCGCCGCGGGCTTCGACAAGAACGCCGTCGCGATCGACGGCATGTCGATGCTCGGCTTCGACCACATCGAGATCGGTACGGTCACCGGCGAGCCACAGCCCGGCAACCCCAAGAAGCGCCTCTTCCGCCTCGTGGCGGACCGTGCGCTGATCAACCGCATGGGGTTCAACAACGAGGGCTCCGCGGCCGTGGCCGAGCGCCTGGCCGCCCGTAACCCCGTCTTCCGGACGACGGTCGGCGTCAACATCGGCAAGACCAAGGTCGTGCCGGAGGCCGAGGCCGTCGGCGACTACGTGAAGTCCACCGAGCGGCTCGCCCGCCACGCCGACTACCTCGTCGTCAACGTCTCCTCGCCCAACACGCCCGGTCTGCGCAACCTCCAGGCCACCGAGGCGCTGCGCCCGCTGCTCACCGCCGTGCGCGAGGCGGCCGACCGGACCGTCACCGAGCGCCGGGTCCCGCTCCTCGTCAAGATCGCCCCCGACCTCGCCGACGAGGACGTCGACGCGGTCGCCGACCTCGCGGTCGAGCTCGGCCTGGACGGCATCATCGCCACCAACACCACCATCGCCCGCGACGGCCTCGGGCTGAAGTCCTCACCGTCGCTCGTCAAGGAGACCGGTGGACTCTCCGGCGCGCCCCTCAAGGCGCGCTCCCTGGAGGTCCTGCGGCGCCTCTACACGCGGGTCGGCGACGAGATCACCCTGGTGGGCGTCGGCGGCATCGAGACCGCCGAGGACGCCTGGCAGCGCATCCTTGCCGGCGCCACCCTCGTCCAGGGCTACAGCGCCTTCATCTACGAGGGCCCGTTCTACGCCCGCGCGATCCACAAGGGCCTGGCCGCACGCCTCGCCGCTTCCCCGTACGCCACCCTCGCCGAGGCCGTCGGCGCCGAGACCCGGAAGGCCACGAAGTGACTCTTGAACCCTTCGGCGCACGCCTGCGCCGCGCCATGGACATCCGCGGGCCGCTCTGCGTCGGCATCGACCCGCACGCCTCGCTGCTCGCCTCCTGGGGTCTGAACGACGACATCGCGGGCCTGGAGCGCTTCACCCGCACCGTCGTCGAGGCGCTGGCCGACCGGGTGGCCGTTCTCAAGCCGCAGTCCGCGTTCTTCGAGCGGTTCGGCTCGCGCGGCATCGCCGTCCTGGAGAAGGGCGTCGAGGAGGCGCGGGCGGCCGGCGCGCTCGTCCTGATGGACGCCAAGCGCGGCGACATCGGCTCCACCATGGGCGCCTACGCGGAGACCTACCTGGACAAGGACTCGCCGCTGTTCTCCGACGCGCTCACCGTCTCGCCGTACCTCGGCTTCGGCTCGCTGCGCCCGGCGCTCGACGCGGCCGTCCTCTCCGGTGCGGGCGTCTTCGTCCTCGGACTCACCTCCAACCCCGAGGGCGCCGAGGTGCAGCGCGCCACTGCCGCGGACGGCCGGTCGCTGGCCCAGGTGATGCTCGACCACGTGGCCGCCGAGAACGAGGGTGCCGAGCCGCTCGGCTCGGTCGGCGTCGTGATCGGCGCCACGCTCGGCGACGCGGGCGTGGATCTGGCGGTCAACGGACCGCTGCTGGCCCCCGGGATCGGCGCCCAGGGTGCCACCCCCGCCGATCTGCCGGGTGTCTTCGGTGCCGCGGTGGGCAACGTGCTGCCGAGCGTGAGCCGGGGCGTGCTGCGTCACGGACCGGACGCGTCCGGGCTGCGCGAAGCCGCCGAACGGCTCACGGACGAGGTCCGTGCAGCCGTTCA
Organism: Streptomyces sp. NPDC051020; assembly: GCF_040683105.1. Lineage (NCBI taxonomy): Bacteria > Bacillati > Actinomycetota > Actinomycetes > Kitasatosporales > Streptomycetaceae > Streptomyces > Streptomyces sp. NPDC051020. The sequence continues at coordinate 84,313 of NZ_JBFBCG010000003.1, forward strand.
GGAAAACTGACCATGCCATGTAACAGCGTGTTGACGGAATCATGACCTGAAAACTCGGTTGTTATGTCTGAAATGTCCTGGTCGGCTGAGGCTGACCAGGACTTTTCGTCTGTTCTCGCTGACTCCGGCGGCCTTGGCCGCTAGTCTCCGACGAGAGTCAACGTGCACAGGTTGTTCGTTGCTCACCCGGTGTGGGGCGACTAGGTTCCTCACTGGTCCGTATCCGACAGATCGACATCCGAGGTGACGTAGGCGTGGCTCTTCCGCCCCTTACCCCTGAACAGCGCGCAGCCGCGCTCGAAAAGGCCGCCGCGGCTCGCCGGGAGCGGGCCGAGGTCAAGAATCGACTCAAGCACTCCGGCGCCTCGCTCCACGAGGTCATCAAGCAGGGCCAGGAGAACGACGTCATCGGCAAGATGAAGGTCTCCGCCCTTCTGGAGTCCCTGCCCGGCGTGGGCAAGGTCCGCGCCAAGCAGATCATGGAGCGGCTCGGGATCTCCGAGAGCCGCCGTGTGCGGGGTCTCGGCTCCAACCAGATCGCGTCCTTGGAGCGAGAGTTCGGCGGCTCCGCCGCCTGACGTTCTCAGGCACCCCTGAGAACGGGGATAATCGCTCCATGGCTGCAACATCCCGGGGGACGTCCCCCGTACCCCCGGACGTACGTCCGCGGCTGACCGTGCTCTCCGGCCCCTCCGGTGTCGGCAAGAGCACGGTCGTCGCTCACATGCGAAAGGCGCACCCCGATGTCTGGCTCTCGGTGTCGGCGACGACCCGGAAGCCGCGCCCAGGGGAGCGCAACGGTGTCCACTACTTCTTCGTGGACAACGACGAGTTCGACAAGCTGATCGCCAACGGCGAACTGCTGGAGTGGGCCGAATTCGCCGGCAACCGGTACGGCACGCCGCGCCGCGCTGTGGTCGAACGCCTCGACGCGGGCGAGCCGGTTCTCCTGGAGATCGATCTCCAGGGTGCCCGGCTGGTCCGCCAGTCGATGCCCGACGCGCAGCTGGTCTTCCTCGCCCCGCCGAGCTGGGACGAGCTGGTGCGCCGGCTCACCGGCCGCGGGACCGAGGCGCCCGAGGTGATCGAGCGTCGGCTTGCCGCAGCGAAGGTCGAGCTCGCCGCCGATTCGGAGTTCGATACGACGCTGGTCAACACCTCCGTCGAGGACGTATCACGTGAGCTGCTAGCCTTGATGCTTCAGGCTTCCGCCCGCCGTGACAGCAGCGCCTGAACCAGCCGAACCGGAGCACCACCCCGGCGGAATCCGCAGTATCAAAGATTTCTTTGATCTTTACCCCCTTCGGAAGGCAGAGAGTGTCCTCTTCCATCACCACGCCCGAGGGCATCATCAACCCGCCGATTGATGAGCTCCTTGAGGCCACCGACTCGAAGTACAGCCTTGTGATCTACGCCGCCAAGCGTGCGCGTCAGATCAACGCGTACTACTCGCAGCTCGGCGAAGGTCTCCTCGAGTACGTCGGTCCGCTCGTCGACACCCACGTGCACGAGAAGCCGCTCTCGATCGCGCTCCGCGAGATCAACGCGGGCCTGCTGACCTCCGAGGCCATCGAAGGCCCCGCTCAGTAAGCAGGAACAAAGCACCTTCACCACAGGCCCGGCGGCCACCATTGCCGGGCCTGTGGTGTGTCCGGGGGCGTGGCGGTGCCTTCGGTGCCGTGAGGCAGCATGGGGGTTGTACGTGTCCGAGTACGTACCCGAGTGCGGGGAGACGCAGTGGAGAAGCCGAAGGTCGTTCTGGGGGTCAGCGGGGGCATCGCCGCCTACAAGGCGTGCGAGCTGCTGCGACGGCTGACCGAGTCCGGTCATGACGTACGGGTCGTCCCGACCGGATCCGCGCTCCAGTTCGTGGGCGCCGCCACCTGGTCGGCGCTCTCCGGCCACCCGGTGTCGACCGCGGTGTGGAACGACGTCCACGAGGTGCCGCACGTCCGCATCGGGCAGGGTGCCGACCTCGTCGTGGTCGCCCCCGCCACCGCCGACATGCTTGCCAAGGCCGCCCACGGTCTCGCCGACGACCTGCTCACCAACACGCTCCTCACCGCTCGCTGTCCGGTGGTCTTCGCGCCCGCCATGCATACCGAGATGTGGGAGCACCCCGCCACCCAGGAGAACGTCGCGACGCTGCGCCGGCGTGGAGCCGTCGTCATCGAGCCCGCCGTCGGCCGGCTCACCGGCGTCGACACCGGCAAGGGGCGGCTGCCCGATCCCGGTGAGATCTTCGAGGTCTGCCGCCGGGTGCTGGCCCGCGGGCCCGTCGCGCCGGACCTGGTGGGCCGCCATGTGGTGATCAGCGCGGGCGGTACGCGGGAGCCGCTCGACCCGGTCCGCTACCTCGGCAACCGCTCCTCCGGGAAGCAGGGGTACGCGCTGGCCCGTACCGCGGTCGCCCGCGGGGCCAGGGTCACGCTCATCGAGGCCAACACCGGACTGCCCGATCCGTCGGGCGCCGATGTCGTACGGGTCGGCACCGCGGTGCAGCTGCGAGAAGCCGTACTGAAGGCCGCGTCCGACGCTGATGTCGTGGTGATGGCGGCCGCGGTCGCCGATTTCCGACCGGTCGAGTACGCCGAGGGGAAGATCAAGAAGAAGGACGGCCAGGAGCCCGCGCCGATCCTGCTCGTCCGCAATCCGGACATCCTCGCCGAGGTCTCCGCCGAGCGGGCGACGCCGGACCAGATCGTCGTCGGGTTCGCCGCCGAGACCGACAACGTGCTCGCCAACGGCCGCGAGAAGCTCCTGCGCAAAGGCTGTGACCTGCTCGTCGTCAATGAGGTGGGGGAGCGCAAGACCTTCGGCTCCGAGGAGAACGAGGCGGTGATCCTGGCGGCCGACGGTGGCGAGACCCCGGTGCCGTACGGCCCCAAGGAGGGGCTCGCCGACACGGTCTGGGATCTCGTGTCGGCCCGCTTCTCATCCCAGGCGTGATTAAGGTCTCAGATTGGTGAAAAACCATCCATATCCGGGCGTCAGTGGCTTCTCCGGAGGGTGATTCTCGTACCGTGGACATTGGTGCCGCAGGTCACAGAACTCCCAAAGGGCGAGATACATGGTCCGGCAGGTGGCGGCGACCGATAAACTGGTCCCGGACGTGCCGGGCGCAGCTCCCGGCCGTCCGCCAATGATCAGCCAGCAGCCGCTGCAACCCCAGGGAGCGATGTGTCCCGCCGTCTCTTCACCTCGGAATCCGTTACCGAGGGTCACCCCGACAAGATCGCTGACCAGATCAGTGACACCATTCTCGACGCCCTCCTGCGCGAGGACCCGACTTCGCGCGTCGCCGTCGAGACCTTGATCACCACCGGTCTGGTGCACGTCGCGGGTGAGGTCACGACCAAGGCCTACGCCGACATCCCGACTCTGGTGCGCAACAAGATCCTGGAGATCGGCTACGACTCCTCGAAGAAGGGCTTCGACGGCGCCTCCTGCGGCGTCTCGGTGTCCATCGGGGCACAGTCGCCCGACATCGCTCAGGGTGTCGACACCGCCTACGAGAAGCGGGTCGAGGGCGCCTCCCGGAGGGACGAGGAGGACGAGCTCGACAAGCAGGGCGCGGGCGACCAGGGCCTGATGTTCGGCTACGCCTGCGACGAGACGCCCGAGCTCATGCCGCTCCCGGTCTACATCGCGCACCGGCTCTCCCGCCGGCTGTCCGAGGTCCGCAAGAACGGGACCATCCCGTACCTGCGCCCCGACGGCAAGACCCAGGTCACCATCGAGTACGACGGCGACAAGGCAGTCCGCCTCGACACCGTCGTCGTCTCCTCGCAGCACGCCAGCGACATCGACCTGGACTCGCTGCTCGCTCCCGACATCCGCGAGTTCGTCGTCGAGCACGTCCTCGCGCAGCTGATCGAGGACGGCATCAAGCTGGACACCGACGGCTACCGGCTGCTGGTCAACCCGACCGGCCGCTTCGAGATCGGCGGCCCGATGGGCGACGCCGGTCTGACCGGCCGCAAGATCATCATCGACACGTACGGCGGCATGGCCCGCCACGGCGGCGGCGCCTTCTCGGGCAAGGACCCGTCGAAGGTTGACCGCTCGGCGGCGTACGCGATGCGCTGGGTCGCCAAGAACGTCGTCGCGGCGGGCCTCGCGGCCCGTTGCGAGGTGCAGGTCGCGTACGCGATCGGCAAGGCCGAGCCGGTGGGCCTGTTCGTCGAGACGTTCGGCACCGCCGCGGTCGAGACCGAGAAGATCGAGAACGCCATCGGCGAGGTCTTCGACCTCCGCCCGGCCGCGATCATCCGCGACCTCGACCTGCTGCGTCCGATCTACGCCCAGACCGCGGCGTACGGCCACTTCGGCCGTGAGCTCCCCGACTTCACCTGGGAGCGCACGGACCGCGTGGAAGCACTGCGCACGGCGGCTGGTCTGTAGGCCTGCCGCACTCGCTCTGTACGCCGGGGCCCGGACGCCGCACGCGGTGTCCGGGCCCCGGTGCGTGCGGCCGGGGCGTTCCGCACGGGGCCGCTGTCAGTGGCGTCTGGTAGGAATGTGGCTGTGAGCAGGGACAACGAGCAGTCTGCGGAGCCCGACGGCGGGGCGCCGGAGCAGCTTGCGCTCATCCGGGAGACCGTGCGGCAGGCGAAGGTGCCGCGGGCCAAACCGCGGACCTGGCGGGGCGCCGCGCTCGCGAAGGAGCTGCCCGTCGCCCGGGTGCTGGTCAACAAGGGCGTGCTCCACCTCGACCAGTACTTCGACTACGCCGTGCCGGAGGAGCTCGACGCCGAGGCGCAGCCCGGGGTGCGGGTGCGGGTGCGGTTCGGGGCCGGGGGGCGCAATGTCCGCGCTGGGCGCCGTGAGGGCGGCGGCCTCATCGACGGGTTCCTCATCGAGCGGCGCGCCGAGTCGGACTACCCGGGCGCGCTTGCCGCGCTGGCCTACGTCGTATCGCCCGAGCCGGTGCTCGGACCCGAGCTGCTCGCCCTGTCGCGCGCAGTGGCCGACCGGTACGCCGGCAGCCTCGCCGATGTGCTGCAGCTCGCCGTGCCGCCCAGGAACGGAAAGGCCGAGTCCAGGTCCTCACCGGAGCCGCTGCCACCGCCCCCGGCGCCGTCGCCCGGGAGCTGGGAGCGGTACGAGCAGGGGCCCGCGTTCCTGCAGTCGCTGGCCGAGGGCGGTGCCCCCCGGGCGGTGTGGACCGCGCTGCCCGGGCCGCACTGGCCCCAGGAGATCGCCAGGGCCGTGGCCGCCACACTCGCCTCGGGGCGGGGCGCGCTCGTCGTCGTACCGGACGGGCGCACGGCGGGACGTGTGGACTCCGCGCTCACCGAACTGCTCGGGGTGGGCCGCCACGCCCTGCTGACCGCCGATTCCGGACCCGAGAAGCGGTACCGGGAGTGGCTTGCCGTGCGGCGCGGATCGGTGCGGGCGGTGGTCGGGACGCGGGCCGCGATGTTCGCGCCGGTCGCGGACCTGGGCCTGGTCGCAGTCTGGGACGACGGGGACTCGAGCCACAGCGACGACAACGCCCCCTTCCCGCATGTCCGGGAGGTCCTGGAGCTGCGGGCCGCGCACGGCCGGTGCGCGTTCCTGCTCGGCGGCACGAGCTGCACGGTGGAGGCCGCCCAGCTGGTGGAGACCGGCTGGGCGCTGCCGCTGCGCGCGGACCGGGAGCAGCTGCGGATCGCGGCGCCGCTGGTGCGTACCGTCGGCGACGGCGAGCTGGCCCGGGACGAGGCGGCCAGGGCCGCGCGGCTGCCCAGTCTCGCCTGGCAGACCGTTCGGGACGGGCTGCGCCGCGGACCGGTGCTGGTCCAGGTGCCGCGTCGCGGATACGTGCCGCGGCTGGCTTGCGAGCGCTGCCGTGAACCTGCCCGGTGCCGCCACTGCGCCGGGCCGCTGGAGGCGCCGGACCAGCGGGATCTCAACTGTGCGTGGTGCGGGCGGGCCGAGACCGCCTGGCACTGCGTGGCCTGCGGCTCTCAGCGGCTGCGGGCCCGGATCGTCGGCGCCCGCCGGACGGCCGAGGAACTCGGCCGGGCCTTCCCCGCCGTTCCGGTGCGGACGTCCGGCCGCGACCACATCCTGGACTCCGTGCCGGCCGCGCCCGCGCTGGTCGTGAGTACCCCGGGTGCCGAACCCGTCGCCGAGGGCGGTTATGCGGCCGCGCTGCTGCTGGACGGCTGGGCGATGGTCGGCCGCCCCGATCTGCGGGCCGGCGAGGAGGCGCTGCGCCGCTGGACCGCCGCGGCCTCGCTGGTACAGGGCCAGCCGGAGGGCGGCACGGTGGTGATCGTCGCCGAACCGACCCTGCGGCCGGTCCAGGCGCTGGTGCGCTGGGACCCGGTCGGCCACGCCCGCCGCGAGCTGGCGGAACGCGCCGAACTGGGTTTCCCACCGGTGTCCCGGATGGCGTCGGTGACCGGCCTGCCGGAGGCGCTCGCGGCGTTCCTTGCCGCGGCCGAACTGCCGCCGGAGGCGGAGGTGCTCGGCCCGGTCCCGGTTCCGGGTACCGAACCCGGCAGGCCCAGAAGACCGTGGGACGCGCCGTTGGGGGAGAGCTGGGAGCGGGCGCTGCTCAGGGTTCCGCCGGGCAGCGGCGCCGCGCTGGCTGCCGCGCTGAAGACGGCGCAGGCCGCGCGGACAGCCCGGGGCAGCGGTGATCCGGTCCGGATCAGGATCGACCCCCCGGACATCGGCTGACCCGGCCCGCCGTCCACCGGTGCCCGGTGGACGGCGCACATACGACTGCCCCGCCGCGCGCCAGGCACGCGCACGGTGGGGCAGAGGGGGACTCGGTCAGCCGTTGCGCGGGCCGGGGAAGACGCCGGGGCGCAGTTCCTCGCGCAGGGGCGGCCGGTCCGCGGAGGGCTGCGGGGGCATGGAGCGGGCGGCGGGTACGGCGGGCAGCACCGGAGCCGTGCCGGACCCGGGCGTCACGGGCAGCGGACGTGGCGCTGCGGTCTCGGCTGCCACCTCGGTGGTTCCCGGCTGCGGGGTGTTCCGGCGGGCGCCGTAGCGCCGGTGGACCGCCTGCTTGGTGACTCCGAGCGCGGAGCCCACCGCATCCCAGGAGAAGCCCAGCGAGCGGTCGAAGTCCACTGCCGCCGTCACCAGGGTCTCGACGCTGTCGCGCAGTTCCTGGGCCAGTCTGACGGTGGGGGCCGGGGCCCTGCCGTAGACGACGAAGCCCGTGGACGGGCCGGAGCGGCGCGGACGGTAGACGTTGCCCAGTTGGGCCGTGAGCGTGCGCAGTGCGTCCACCTGCCGCCGGACCCGTTCGATGTCCCGCACCAACAGATGCAGGCTGGCCCGCGCTTGGGCGTCGTGGGTTGCGTGGTCGGCCATGAAGAAGCCTCTCGAACCGGCGTTGAAAGGGGCCGGGCCGCACCGTGGCGGCCCGCTTCGGTCAATCTCTCTTGACCAACGCGTGACCCGGTGATGTGGTCACGCTCCAAGGGCGTACGTGTAGATGCGCGGGGCGCACGGCCGGGAGTACGCCCCCGGCGGGGCGGTGTTCCCGCACCGGCGTAGTACGCTCTGGCTCTGCCCCTGGGCAGCGGTCAGGGCTTGGCCGTCACGAGGCTCTGGTGAGCCAAGTGAGAAACCGCCCCGTTCGTGGAGCGGAGGCGTCACAGACTGGTGCGCTGCTCAAACCCGTACCAGCTTGAGAGGCCATCGGATGAAGCTCGTCTTCGCAGGCACCCCTGAGGTTGCCGTACCCGCCTTGGACGCCTTGATCGCCTCCGACCGCCACGAGGTGGCCGCTGTCGTCACCCGCCCCGACGCACCTTCGGGGCGGGGGCGCCGCTTGGTCGCCAGCCCCGTCGCCGAGCGCGCCGAGGAGGCCGGGATCGAGGTGCTCAAGCCCGCCCGCCCGCGCGACGAGGACTTCCTCGCGCGGCTGCGGGAGATCGCCCCGGACTGCTGTCCGGTCGTCGCGTACGGGGCGCTGCTGCCCAAGATCGCACTCGACGTACCCGCCCGCGGCTGGGTCAACCTCCACTTCTCGCTGCTGCCCGCCTGGCGCGGCGCGGCCCCCGTCCAGCACGCGGTGATGGCCGGCGACGAGGTCACCGGCGCCTCGACCTTCCTGATCGAGGAGGGGCTCGACTCGGGCCCGGTGTACGGCGTCCTCACCGAGGAGGTGCGGCCCACGGACACCAGCGGTGATCTGCTGACCCGGCTCGCCTTCGCCGGTGCCGGGCTGCTCGCCGCGACCATGGACGGCATCGAGGACGGCACGCTGCACGCCGTGCCGCAGCCTATGGACGGCGTCACCCTCGCACCGAAGATCACCGTCGAGGACGCCCAGGTGCAGTGGTCCGCACCGGCGCTGAGGGTCGACCGGGTGGTGCGTGGCTGCACCCCCGCCCCCGGTGCATGGACGCTCTTCCGGGGAGAACGCCTCAAGCTGATTCAGGCCGTGCCGGTTTTGGACCGCGCCGATCTGGCGCCCGGTGAGCTGTCCGCGTCCAAGAACCATGTGTACGTCGGCACCGGATCGCACGCCGTCGAGCTGCTCTGGGTCCAGCCGCAGGGCAAGAAGCCGATGCGGGCCGCGGACTGGGCGCGGGGGGTGCGGATCGTCCCGGGGGAGCTGGTGGGGATCTAGTACTGCGACCGGAAAGGTTTGCGAGCCGGTGAACCTTTCCGGTCGCAGCACTGGCGCCCCTCCCGGCAGGCTTTGCCCCGTCGCGCCGCCCGGCACGCCCGCTCGGACGACGCTCCGCATGGGGCGAACATGGCCGGTCACGGCACTTAGGCGGTCGCGTTGCCGGGGACGAGGCCGCCGTTCACGGCCCGTGTCCAGAGCCTGTGGTGCCACTCATTGGCGCCCGGCGCGGGCTCGGCGGTCAGCACCGGGTTCGGACCGGTCTCGATGAGGTGCAGCAGCGACCACGCGACGCCGTAGCAGTCGTCGGGCCCGAAGCAGGCCACCAGCGCCTTCGCCTCCTCCGCCGTGACCGGTCGGGAGATGGCCACCAGCTGCTTGTCCCGCCTGGCGATCTCCTCCTCGCTCGCGTCCCAGTCGGGCAGTGGGCCATCGGCGACGAACGCATGCACCGCGGGTCTCATCCGCCCATGATCGGTTGCCGCCGCCGCGCAGGGCAAGGCGTCCCGGCAGCTCACTCAGTCTCTGTCCCGGTACGGAGGGATTACGCTGGGAGGATTCGCCCCTCACCATCAGCGGAGCACCTTTCACGTGAACGACCAGCAGCGTCGCCATCCCGCCAAGCCGCATCGCCGGCCCCAGAAGGACCCGGTCCGGTTCCTCGCCTTCGAGGCTCTCAGGGCCGTCGACGAACGCGACGCGTACGCCAACCTCGTCCTGCCCCCGCTGCTGAAGAAGGCACGCGCCAAGGGCGATTTCGACGCCAGGGACGCGGCGCTGGCGACCGAACTCGTCTACGGGACGCTGCGCCGCCAAGGGACGTACGACGCGATCGTCGCGGCCTGCATCGACCGGCCGCTGCGGGAGGTCGACCCGCCGGTTCTCGACGTGCTCAACATGGGCGTGCACCAGCTGCTCGGCACCCGTATCCCCACCCACGCCGCGGTCTCCGCCAGCGTGGAGCTGGCCCGGGTGGTGCTCGGCGAGGGGCGCGCCAAGTTCGTCAACGCCGTGCTGCGGAAGGTCGCCGCGGACGACCTCGACGGCTGGGTGGCGCGCGTCGCCCCGTCGTACGACGAGGACGCCGAGGACCACCTCGCGGTCGTGCACTCGCATCCGCGCTGGATCGTCTCCGCGCTCTGGGATGCGCTGGGCGGCGGCCGCGCCGGGATCGAGGACCTCCTCGAGGCCGACAACGAGCGGCCCGAGGTCACCCTCGTCGCCCGCCCCGGCCGCTCCACCACCGAGGAGCTGCTCACGGCTCTCGGCGACGAGAACGGCCTCCCCGGCCGCTGGTCGCCCTATGCCGTGCGGATGGCGGAGGGCGGCGAGCCCGGCGCCCTGAGCGCCGTGCAGGAGGGCCGCGCCGGGGTCCAGGACGAGGGCAGCCAGCTGGTGGCCGCCGCCCTCGCCAACGCGCCGGTGGAGGGCAGCGACAGCCGCTGGCTCGACGGGTGCGCCGGGCCGGGTGGCAAGGCCGCCCTGCTCGCTGCCCTCGCCGCCGAACGCGGAGCCGCGCTGCTGGCCGCCGAGAAGCAACCCCACCGGGCCCGCCTCGTGGAGCGGGCGCTGGCCGGTAACCCCGGCCCGTACCAGGTGATCACCGCCGACGGCACCCGCCCGCCGTGGCAGCCCGGCGTCTTCGACCGGGTCCTGATGGACGTACCGTGCTCCGGCCTCGGCGCGCTGCGCCGCCGCCCGGAGTCCCGCTGGCGTCGCCGCGCCGAGGACCTGGAGAACTTCGCGCCGCTCCAACGCGGTCTGCTGCGGGAGGCGTTGAAGGCCGTGCGGGTCGGCGGCATCGTCGGTTACGCGACCTGCTCGCCGCATCTCGCGGAGACCCGGGTGGTGGTCGAGGACGTACTCAAGGGACGCGGCGGTGAGCCGGTCGAGGCGGAGTGGGTGGACGCGCGTCCACTGATGCCGGGTGTGCCCGCGCTGGGAGACGGACCCGACGTCCAGCTGTGGCCGCATCTGCACGGCACGGATGCGATGTACCTCGCGCTGTTGCGTCGTACAGCCTGACGGCGACCTTCCAGGCCCTTGGTGCGGGCCGAATGGTCGGGATTGCGCGAACTGTAATGATCCCGTGAGGCTTTGGGGCGCACCGAGGCAGGGAAGTGCCGCGGAACGTGGCAGGCTTGGCACATGGCCCAGATCAACCCGAGCATCCTGTCCGCCGACTTCGCCCGGCTCGCCGAGGAGGCGACGGCCGTCGAAGGCGCCGACTGGCTCCACGTCGACGTGATGGACAACCACTTCGTGCCCAACCTGACCCTCGGCGTGCCGATCGTGGAATCGCTCAGCCGGGCCACGGAGACGCCGCTGGACTGCCATCTGATGATCGAGGACCCGGACCGCTGGGCGCCGCAGTACGTCGAGGCGGGTGCCGGTTCCGTCACCTTCCACGTGGAGGCCGCGGCAGCGCCCGTACGGCTGGCGCGGGAGATCCGGGCCAAGGGTGCCCGCGCCTCGATGGCGCTCAAGCCGGCGACGCCCATCGAGCCGTACGAGGACCTGCTCCCCGAGCTCGACATGCTGCTGATCATGACGGTGGAGCCGGGCTTCGGCGGCCAGGCCTTCCTCGACATCATGCTGCCGAAGATCCGCCGCACCCGTGAGCTGATCTCCAAACACGGTCTGGAGCTGTGGCTGCAGGTCGACGGTGGCGTCTCGGAATCCACCATCGAGCGGTGCGCCGAGGCCGGTGCGGACGTCTTCGTCGCCGGCTCGGCGGTGTACGGGGCCAATGACCCGGCCGAGGCGGTACGCGCCCTGCGTACCAAGGCGGACGGGACGATCGCTTCGGCGGCCTGGGCGTGCAACCACTGAAGCCGACGGGGACGTCGGCATTCATGGCGGCACCGACTGGGGCCCCCGATTGTCGGTCGGCTCGGCCACGTGCAGATGAACGCGGTCCGACGGGACCGATCAAGGATTGCCGTATCTGACAGGATGAACGGCGTATCGAGCGTGTGAACAGCAGTGAGGAGATCGCGGTGTCTGCAATGTCGGCGGGCAGGTCCGCCCTGCGGATGGGGCCCGCGGAGCTGGTACAGGCGGCGGCCATGGCCCGTCGCTTCTACCTTGAGGGGAAGTCGAAGATCCAGATCGCCGAAGAGTTCGGCGTCAGCCGCTTCAAGGTGGCCCGGGTCCTGGAGACTGCCCTTGAGCGTGACCTCGTACGGATCGAGATCCGAGTCCCCGCAGAACTGGATGCGGAGCGCTCCGACGCGCTGCGGGCCCGCTACGGGCTGCGGCACGCGGTCGTCGTCGAATCGCCGGCAGAGGAGGAGGACGACGCCCCGGACCCGGAGAACCTGGGCGAGGTCGCGGCCGACCTCCTTGGCGAACTGGTGAACGAGGGCGATGTGCTGGGCCTGGCCTGGGGCCGGTCCACCATTCACATGGCGGCGGCCCTCGACCGGCTGCCGCCGTGCACGGTCGTCCAGCTGACCGGGGTGTACGACGCGGGAACGGCCGAGCGCGGCTCGGTCGAGGCGGTCCGCAGGGCCGCCCAGGTTTCCGGCGGCGAGGCCCACCCGATCTATGCGCCGATGCTGCTGCCCGACCCGGCCACGGCCGCCGCGCTGCGTCACCAGACCGGCATCGCCCGTGCCTTCGAATACTTCGACAAGGTGACGGTTGCTGCGGTCTCCATCGGCTCGTGGGAGCCGGGTATCTCCACCGTCCATGACATGCTCACGGACGAGGAGCGGGCACACTACGCGTCGCTGGGCGTCGCCGCCGAGATGTCCGCCCACCTCTTCGACACGCAGGGGCGCCGGGTCGGCCGCGACCTGGGGGAGCGGTGCATCACGGTCGAGGCGGACCGGCTGCGCCGGATCCCCGAGGTGGTGGCGATCGCGGGCGGCCAGCGCAAGGCGGCGGCGATCGGGGCGGTCCTGCGGTCCGGTCTGGTCACCAGCCTGGTGACGGACACGGCCGCTGCCGACTATCTGCTGACGGAGTCGGCGGCGCCGCAGCGGCCCGCCCTGGAGCGCGCCGACCCGGACGGCGCTTAGACCGGCTCGCGGGGCCCGGCGCGCACCTCTGCGGCGTTGTCGCGAGGACTGACGGTCAGGAGGAAAGCCGGGTGCGGCACGTGCACCCGGCTTTCTCCGTACTGTCCTGCCTCTTTTCTGTGTGATCGTCAGACGACGCGTCCCGCGGGCCCGCAGTCGGCGGGTTCCGGTCCGATACCCAGGACCGTCGCCTCCAGGTACTGCTCCGGCTCCTTGTACTGGCTGACGTCGGCCGGGTTGTAGCGGGGTGTCTGCCGTGACCAGTCCAGATTGCCGCGCATCCAGCTCCGCATCCCGTCCAGGTACGGGAGGAGCATCCCGGACAGCTGGGGGTAGGCCGTGAGCAGTTCGGCCTCGGCCGCGAGGAAGCGCTCGGTCTCGGTGGCGATCTCCGCGCAGACGTGTTCGAGCGCCTGCTGCTTTCCGTAACCGCGGTGGTGCCGGACCAGATGGACGAGGTTGTGGATCTCGCCGAGCACCTGTTCCTTCTCGTACGAGTACACGTCGTTGGCCCAGCACACGACGTTGCCCGAGGTTTCCACGGCGACGATGAACCGGGGATCGCTGTGGATCGACTCGGGTGTCTCGATGCCGGCCACGATCTCGATCAGGTCCGTGGAGACGTGTATCGCGCCGGTGTGCCGCCGCTTGGCGATGTAGGTCTCCTCGGACGGCACGACACCGTTCGCCCGGTTCCCCGCCTCCCAGGTGGTGGCCGTGGTGAGGTAGGCGACCAGGTGCCGGGCAAAGCGCCGGAGCCAGTGCGCCGCCGCGTGCGGCGTCGTACGTTCCCACAGGTCGGCCAGGGCGACCACGGCGGCCGGGAGGTCCTCGTCCGGCAGCGGGCCGGTAGCGGTGCCCTCGACCACGCTGCGCATCAGGGCGACCACGTCCCGCACCCGCTCCGGGCTGCGGCCGAGATGGCCGTCGTCGAGCTGGTCGTCGACGAGAAACAGCCATACGAGCCAGTCGGCGACGAGGTCGAGATGGTGCTCATTCGCGGTCGGGTACACCATGCCGACGAAGGCTCCGAAGTCGGCTTGCTCGAAGCGCTCCCTGGCTGAATCGCGGTGCACCAGACCGGTGTTGCGCGTCCATTTGTCGAGGTGTTCACGGGTGTGCGCGACGTGCGGATTCGTCCGCTGGGGGAACGGGCAGTAGATATCCGGCAGTTCGTTCTCCACGGCGGGTCTGGATCCTCTCCGGTCTTGCGTATGACGGAAGTTGGGGCCGTTCCGCCTGTCCTCGGGGCGTAGTCGTGACTCGCGGGACCTGCGCGTTTGAAGCTACCTGACCTCTTGTCATCAGGTCCAGGGAAGATGATCGCGATTGGTTCGCACGTCGTGCGGGTAGGGTCCCCGGGCAAGGCAGGTTTCACTTGCCCGGGGCTCCCGCACTCGCTCCTTGGGGGAACGTACGATCGCGGGGGTCATTTGCTGTGTCTTCGGGGCGGCGACCTGCGCCGTTTCGCGTGAAAATATGAGTGTCATGCGTTTTCTTGAACCCGGCACCGGTCGCTACACACAGTCCCCCGCGGTCCCGTACGACCTCACGTACGACGATGTCTTCATGGTTCCGGGCCGCTCAGCGGTCGGTTCCCGCCAGGGGGTCGACCTTTCCTCGCCGGACGGATCCGGCACCACCATTCCGCTTGTCGTCGCCAACATGACGGCGATCGCGGGGCGCCGGATGGCCGAAACGATCGCGCGTCGCGGCGGTCTGGTCGTCATTCCGCAGGACATCCCGATCGATGTCGTCACCGACGTCATCTCCTGGGTGAAGACGCGCCACCTCGTGCTCGACACGCCGATCGTGCTCGCCCCGGGCCAGACGGTCGCCGACGCCCTGTCCCTGCTCCCCAAGCGCGCCCACGGCGCGGGTGTCGTCGTCGACGAGGAGCAGCGGCCCATCGGCGTCGTCACCGACCACGACCTGACCGGCGTCGACCGCTTCACCCAGCTCTCCGTGGTCATGTCCAAGGACCTCGTGCTGCTCGACGCGGACATCGACCCGCGCGACGCGTTCAACAAGCTCGACGGCGCCCACCGCAAGCTTGCCCCCGCGGTCGACGCGGACGGCCGGCTCGTCGGCATCCTCACCCGCAAGGCGGCGCTCCGCGCCACGCTCTACACCCCGGCCACCGACGCCAACGGCAGGCTGCGGATCGCCGCCGCCGTCGGGATCAACGGCGATGTCGCGGGCAAGGCCAAGCAGCTCCTCGACGCGGGCGTCGACACGCTCGTCGTCGACACCGCGCACGGCCACCAGGAGTCCATGATCAGCGCGGTCCGCGCGGTCCGGGCGCTCGACCCGCAGGTGCCGATCGTCGCGGGCAACGTCGTCGCCGCCGAGGGCGTGCGCGACCTCATCGAGGCCGGCGCGGACATCATCAAGGTCGGGGTCGGCCCCGGTGCCATGTGCACCACGCGGATGATGACCGGTGTCGGACGGCCGCAGTTCTCCGCGGTGCTGGAGTGCGCCGCCGAGGCGAAGAAGCACGGCAAGCACGTCTGGGCGGACGGCGGCGTCCGCCACCCGCGCGATGTCGCCATGGCACTCGCCGCGGGCGCGTCCAACGTGATGATCGGCTCCTGGTTCGCCGGTACGCACGAGTCGCCCGGTGACCTCCAGCAGGCCGCCGACGGCCGGTACTACAAGGAGTCCTTCGGCATGGCGTCCGCGCGCGCCGTGAAGAACCGTACGTCGGACGAGTCCGCGTACGACCGGGCCCGGAAGGCGCTCTTCGAAGAGGGCATCTCCACCTCGCGGATGTTCCTGGACCCGGCCCGTCCCGGCGTCGAGGACCTGATCGACTCGATCATCGCGGGCGTCCGCTCCTCCTTCACGTACGCCGGTGCGGCGTCCCTGGAGGAGTTCGCCGAGAAGGCGGTCGTCGGTGTGCAGAGCGCCGCCGGTTACGCCGAGGGCAAGCCGCTGCACGCCAGCTGGAGCTAGTGCCGCGACCGGCAAGGTTTGCCCGTCAAGGAGCGCCGTCGAGCGGGTGTGCTGGGCGGTGCGACGGGGCAAAGCCTGCCGGGAGGGTCGCCAGGGTCCTTCGTTCGGATCAGGCCGGACCCCGCGAGCATGATCCGACGAGAGGCCCCGGGCGTGTTGACCCGCGGGGTTGTTCACGAGGACTGCGCCCGGGCCGCTGTTGCGGCTCGGGCGTTCTCCGTTGCCAGGGTTACGTACGGGGTGAGGGCATCGACGACCGCCGCCGCCAGCAGGGCATGGCCCCTGTCGTCCGGGTGGAGGCCGTCCACCAGGTGTTCCGGGCCCAGGACATCCCGTCCCGGCAGCACTGACAGCCGGGCGTCCCCCGCTCGGACGAGGCTCGCGCCGGCCCGCTCCAGCGCCGTCCGCAGCTCGGACAGCGTGGCTCCGAGGGCGTTCGGGGTGTCCTCCGCGTCCGGGCGCAGGAGCGGCGAGACCAGCAGGATCGGCGTCCCCGGGTGGCCCGCGCGCACCAGGGCGACGAAGGCGCGCACCGTCTCGTACAGCAGCGGCGCCGAGAAGGGAACCGACGACCAGCAGTTCGTGCCGAAGGCCAGTGTCAGTACGTCGGCCGGGAGCCCGGCGATCTGCTCGGCGACGCACAACTCCCCGCGCGCCGAACCCGCGTACCCGAGGTTGACCGGGTCGAGGCCCAGCGCGCGGCCCGCCACGGCGGGCCAGGCGTGGGCCGGGCGCGTCGACCACCAGCCCTCGGTGATGGAGTCCCCGTGGACGACCCACCGCGGCCGTACCGGGGCGGGCAGCAGCGCCCCGCCCACCGCCCGCAGGCCCAGGATCGCCGGGCCCAGCGTCTCCGGCGGATGGACGGTGAACGGGCCTTCCCCCGGCGGGAGTCCGATCACGGTGACGGCCTCCTCGGCGGGCGCGACGAGGACCTCCGCGACACACCGCCCGCCCTGCCACAGTGCGAAGAGCCCGGCTTGGCCGTCCGCCGCGCCCCGGGCCGCGGCGCGGTAGCGGATCTCCACCGCACGCGCTCCCGGTGCCAGGAACTCCAGCCGGACCCCGGTCGGCAGCAGCGCCCGCTCCGCGGTGTCCCACGGCAGCCGCGCCAGATCGGCCGGGTCGGCGCGGACCGGGCGCACGCCGTCCCGCCAGGCGACACCCCGCAGGAAGGGGTCGGGGTCGAGCCAGGTCATCGGAGCTCCATTCGCCGGGTATGCACTCCACCCCTACCCCGTTGCACCGTGCCGACGTCCGTACGGCCCCGCCCACCACCACGTGTTCTACTTCGGGTGCGGCACCGTGCTGCCGACGCCCCGACCGGCCATCGCAGAGAAGTGATCCACCTGAAGTGCGACTGAACGATCTCGACGAACGCATCGTCCACGCCCTTGCCGAGGACGCCCGCCGCTCCTACGCCGACATCGGCGCGATCATCGGCCTGTCCGCGCCCGCGGTGAAACGCCGAGTCGACCGGTTGCGAGCGGAGGGGGCCATCACCGGATTCACCGTGCGGGTGGACCCGGCGGCGCTCGGCTGGGAGACCGAGGGCTTCATCGAGATCTACTGCAGCCGCAACACCTCCCCGGAAGCGATCAAGAGCGGTCTGGCGCGCTACCCCGAGATCGCCTCGGCCTCCACGGTCACCGGGGAGGCCGACGCGATCGTCCAGGTCTTCGCCGCCGACATGCGCCACTTCGAGCAGGTGCTGGAGCGGATCGCGGGCGAGCCCTATGTGGAGCGAACCAAGTCCGTGCTGGTGCTGTCGCCGCTGCTGCGGCGGTACTCCTCGGGGACGCCAGGCTGATCCCGCGGGCGGGCATCAGCTCTTCTGCTCGTACTCCGGGTGCCAGGGCAGCACCGTGAAGTCGCCGGTGCCCGCCTCGACCTTCTCGAACGGGGCCGAGGACACGCATGGGGGCAGGTGTTCCTCCGCCTCCTTGTTCACCCAGCTGTACCCCAGTCGGTCGTGCCTGCCCAGGTCGTGGACCGACATGCCGACCCGCCTGCCCTTGATGCCGATGTCGGTCGCCGTGATGACGCCGGTGACCACGGCCACCTTGCCGCCGGTCAGCAGGCAGTCCACCGAGCCCTCGGCCCAGCCGGACGTGCCGTTCGGGAAGACGTGGCGGAAGCGGAAGGTACCGTACGCACGATCCGGGTGCATGTTGTCCTTCGCGGCGAGGTGGGCGTCGAAGGTGAAGGTGATGTCGTCCCCGGCCGGGCGGTACAGCTTCGCCGTACCGGTCAGGGCGGCCGCTTCCCGTTGCT
Source organism: Streptomyces sp. NPDC051020 (assembly GCF_040683105.1). Classification (NCBI taxonomy): domain Bacteria; kingdom Bacillati; phylum Actinomycetota; class Actinomycetes; order Kitasatosporales; family Streptomycetaceae; genus Streptomyces; species Streptomyces sp. NPDC051020. Next base: position 102,151 of record NZ_JBFBCG010000003.1, read on the forward strand.
GCCTCGCAGATCCGGGGGCGGAGTCGCCGAGCGCCGCTGCCGAGCCGGCGGCGCTCGCGGTGATCAGCAGCGCAGCTGCGATCGCGGCGAGCCGGGTGCGGGTGTGCGCGATGCGGGTCATGACAGGCCTTCCGTAGGGCGGAGCGGGAGTCGCTCGGACGGCTCCCACTCTTCCGGCGGGACCGCCGCCGCACATCGCGCCAGGGTCCCCGTCCGCTCTCCGCCGCGCGGCGGGGATCCACTCCGACGCGAGACCGATATCACCCCTCTGACCTGCCCAGACGCTCCACGCAACGAATCACCGCCGGACCGGCGAATTGCGCAATGGATCGACGGTCGGCGCGCAACGCTCGCGCCTTGTCCAGCCGGATTACCGGCCCGTACCGTCTATACGTCCCCGCCCCGCCCGCACTGCCCGAGGTCAGCCATGCCGCCGTTGCGCACCGCCCTGCTCCAGAGCTCCGGACGTCCGGGCTCGGTGGCCGAGAACATCAAGGCCCTCGACGAGGCGGCAGAGCGCGCGGCAGCCGCCGGGGCGCGGCTGCTCGTCTGTCCCGAGCTGTTCCTGACCGGGTATGCCATCGGCGACGACGTACCCCTGCTGGCCGAGCCCGCCGACGGCGCCTCCGCGCAGACCGTCGCCTCCATCGCCGCACGGCACGGGCTCGCGGTCCTCTATGGGTACCCGGAGCGCGCGGACGAGCTGATCTTCAACTCCGCACAGCTGATCGGCCCCGACGGCACCCGGCTCGCCAACTACCGCAAGACCCACCTCTTCGGCTCCTTCGAGCAGCAGTGGTTCACCCCCGGCGAGCAGACCGTCGTCCAGGCCGAACTGGACGGCGTACGCATCGGGATCATGATCTGTTACGACGTCGAGTTCCCGGAGAACGTACGGGCGCACGCCCTCGCCGCCACCGACCTGCTGCTGGTGCCGACCGCGCAGATGCACCCCTTCCAGTTCGTCCCCGAGTCCCTCGTGCCGGTCCGCGCCTTCGAGAACCAGATGTATGTCGCGTACGTCAACAGGACCGGTCCGGAAGGCGAGTTCGAGTTCGTCGGGCTGAGCTGTCTGGCCGGCCCCGACGGCACGGCCCGCACCCGCGCCGGACGTGGCGAGGAGCTCGTGGTCGGCGAGGTCGACCCGGAGTTCCTGACTGCGTCCCGCGCCGCCAACCCGTATCTGCGCGACCGCCGCCCCGGTCTGTACGGCTCCCTCGTCTGAGCCCACCGCGCCCTTCTCTTCCACTGCCCTCGCAAGGAGTCCCCACCCCATGACGTCCACGGTGCCCAACGCCGTTCAGCACACCGACGCGCAGCCGCCGATCACCATGTTCGGTCCGGACTTCCCCTACGCGTACGACGACTTCCTGGCGCACCCCGCGGGGCTCGGGCAGATACCGGCGACCGAGCACGGCGCCGAGGTGGCGGTCATCGGCGGCGGGCTCTCCGGCATCGTGGCGGCGTACGAGCTGATGAAGATGGGCCTCAAGCCCGTCGTCTACGAGGCGGACCGGATAGGCGGCCGGCTGCGTACCGTCGGCTTCGACGGGTGCGACCCCTCACTGACCGCGGAGATGGGCGCGATGCGCTTCCCGCCGTCGTCCACGGCGCTGCAGCACTACATCGACCTGGTGGGCCTGGAGACCAGCCCGTTCCCCAACCCGCTCGCGTCGGCCACCCCGTCGACCGTCGTCGACCTCAAGGGCGAGTCGCACTACGCGGAGACGATCGACGACCTGCCGCAGGTCTACCGTGACGTGATGGACGCCTGGAACGCGTGTCTTGAGGAGGGCGCAGACTTCTCCGACATGAACCGGGCGATGCGCGAGCGCGACATCCCGCGGATCCGGGAGATCTGGGCGAAGCTCGTCGAGAAGCTCGACAACCAGACCTTCTACGGCTTCCTCTGCGACTCCGACGCCTTCAAGTCGTTCCGGCACCGCGAGATCTTCGGCCAGGTCGGGTTCGGCACCGGCGGCTGGGACACCGACTTCCCCAACTCCATCCTGGAGATCCTGCGGGTCGTCTACACCGAGGCGGACGACCACCACCGCGGCATCGTCGGCGGCAGCCAGCAGCTCCCGCTGCGGCTCTGGGACCGAGAGCCGCAGAAGATCGTGCACTGGCCGCTCGGTACCTCGCTGTCCTCGCTGCACGACGGGGAACCCCGTCCCGCCGTGACCCGGCTGCACCGCACCGCCGGGAACCGGATCACCGTCACCGATGCGACCGGCGACATCCGCACCTTCCGGGCGGCGATCTTCACGGGGCAGTCCTGGCTGCTGCTCTCCAAGATCGCCTGTGACGACGATCTGTTCCCCATCGACCACTGGACGGCGATGGAGCGAACCCACTACATGGAGTCGTCGAAGCTGTTCGTGCCCGTCGACCGGCCGTTCTGGCTGGACAAGGCCGTCGACGGCAGGGGGGTTCCCACCGGGCGCGACACCATGTCGATGACGCTCACCGACCGGATGACCCGGGGCACGTACCTTCTCGACGACGGGCCCGACAAGCCGGCCGTCATCTGCCTCTCGTACACCTGGTGCGACGACAGTCTGAAGTGGCTGCCGCTCTCCCCGAACGAGCGCATGGAAGTGATGCTGAAGTCGCTCGGCGAGATCTACCCGAATGTCGACATCAGGAAGCACATCATCGGCAACCCGGTGACGGTCTCCTGGGAGAACGAGCCCTATTTCATGGGTGCGTTCAAGGCCAACCTGCCGGGCCACTACCGCTACCAGCGGCGGCTGTTCACCCACTTCATGCAGGACCGGCTGCCCGCCGACAAGCGGGGACTCTTCCTCGCGGGCGACGACATCTCGTGGACGGCCGGGTGGGCCGAGGGCGCCGTGCAGACCGCGCTCAACGCCGTATGGGGTGTGATGCACCACTTCGGCGGTGCCACGGACGCGACGAATCCCGGCCCCGGCGATGTCTTCGACGACATCGCCCCGGTCGAACTCCCGGAGGACTGAGCGGCGTTACGCGGGCCGGCAGACGCTGCGCTGCCGGCTCAGGCCGGAGATCTCGACCCCCATCACGTCGTCGACGTCTCCAGTTGGAAGGCGCGTTCCGAGATGTCGTTGCTGACGGCGTGACCTGCGATGTACGAGGCGGCGTCGCGCCGGTGAGCCACGGCGGGCGGCGCGGCGGCCGATGACGACGTACGCGGTGGCGGGCAAGGAGCACGTGGGCATGGCCCGTCCGTTTCCGGCCGGCCCGGCGGCGGTACGGGCGACGGTCACCGCGCCCGGAGCGGTCCACTGGTACGGCGACAGTTTCTGAGGACCCGGTGGGGCGCGGTCAGCGGCAAGGAGTGAGCAGACAGCGCCCCACCAGACCGGCCCCCGCGTCGAGCCGCTGCCGGAACTCCTCGGCGAGGAGCGGGAGATCGCGCAGCCGCCACAGCACCCGGGCCGCCGACCACGCCGCCTCACGGGCCCGCTCCAGGCTCCACGATCCCAGCAGATGGGTGAGCGGATCCGCGACCTCCAGCAGATCGGGCCCCGGCATCAGATCCTCCCGGATCTGCTCCTCCAGCATCACGAGGAGATCGCCCACCTGGTCGAATTCGTCCTCCAGATCCGGCGGAGCGCAGTGCAGCGCAAGGCAGGTGTCCACGACCGCGAGTGCCAGGTCATGGCCGATGTGTGCGTTGATACCCGCCAGTGCGAACTGCAGCGGCCGTACGCCGGGATGGCGCCGGTACTGGAACAGCGGACGCCAGCAGTCGGGCGGCCGCTGCCCGGCCGTCGCCGCGTCGACCGCCGTCAGATAGTGCTCCGCGAACCGCACATCCAGGGTGGCGGCGGCCCCCCGGTCCGGGAACGCGCCACCGGTGATCCGCCGGTCGACGGTCTCGGTGACCGCCAGGTAGATCCGGTTGAAGACGGCCACCCCGTCCACCGGCGGCCAGGAGGACTGAAAGTCACGCATCCGCCCGATCACCGAGGTGACATCGGGCGGTGCGGCGCCGGGACCGGCCCGGTCAGTGAACTGCTCCATCTGCTTGAACTGCGCCATGGGGGCAGCGTTCCAGCCGCGGGCAGGTCCTGGCGCCGACCGGCCGCGGGTTCATCGGAACGGGGGAACGACGGCAGAGCCATCGGTGACCCGGGGGCCGGCTCCGGGACGCTCCGGACAGGTGCGGCGGTTCGCGGTCAGGCGGAGGGCACGGGGTCACCGATGGCTCTGCGCGAGCCTGCGCAGGCACCCCGCTCGGTGCCACGGCCGACGACGCCGTCAGCTGGTCCGAGCGAACTGTCCGTCCACGACGTGCCGTGTGCCTGCGTTTCCCTGCCGACCGGTCGGTCCATGCCTGGCGTGACCTGGCGCGGCCGCCCCGGCATCGACTCCGCATCTGTTCGCCCCGGCGCCACACCGGGGCCGACCGCGGCCCAGCAAGCGGTCCACGGAATCTCTGCCGGGCGTGGCTACTGCGTGGGCGGCCTGGTGTCGTCGTACGAGGACGTACCCGCGTCCAGCAGGGGCTCCTGGGTCTTCAGGTGGGCTGGGGCGAAGGCCCGAAGCACGTGGTAGCCGGTGATCACGACGATGGTGCCGAGGGCGATTCCGCTCAGCTCGAAGTTGTCGGTGATCTTCAGGCTGACCCCGCCGACGCCGATGATGATGCCCGCGGCGGCCGGCACCAGATTCAGCGGGTTGCGGAGGTCGACGTTGCCGCTCATCCAGATCTGGGCGCCCAGCAGACCGATCATTCCGTACAGGATGACGGTGATGCCGCCGAGGACCCCGCCCGGGATCGCGGCGACGACCGCACCGAACTTGGGACAGAGGCCGAACAGCAGGGCGAAGCAGGCGGCGGCCCAGTACGCGGCGGTGGAGTAGACGCGGGTCGCGGCCATGACGCCGATGTTCTCGGAGTACGTGGTGTTGGGCGGGCCGCCCACGGCGGTGGAGAGCATGGAGGCCACGCCGTCCGCCGAGATGGCGGTGCCGAGCTTGTCGTCGAGCGGGTCACCGGTCATCTCGCCGACGGCCTTGACGTGCCCCGCGTTCTCCGCGATCAGCGCGATCACCACCGGCAGCGCGACCAGGATCGCGGACCACTCGAAGCTCGGGGCGTGGAAGGACGGCAGTCCGATCCAGTCGGCCTTGGAGACACCCGACAGGTCGAGCCGCCAGTGGTCGACCACCTCGGCGCCGCCCGCCGGTGAATGGATTTTGCCGAAGACCTGGTCCAGGACCCAGGACAGCGCATAGCCGAAGACCAGGCCGAGGAAGATCGCGATACGCGAGAAGAATCCGCGCAGGCACACGACGGCCATTCCGGTGAACAGCATCACCGCCAGCGCGGTCCACTGGTCCTGCGGCCAGTACGTCGATGCGGTGACCGGCGCGAGGTTGAAGCCGATGAGCATGACGACGGCGCCGGTGACCACGGGCGGCATCGCCGCATGGATGATCCGCGCGCCGAACCGCTGCACCGCGAGACCCGCGAGGAAGAGCGCCGCGCCGACGACGAAGACCGCCCCGGTGACGACGGAGCTGTCCCCGCCACTGGCCCGGATGGTCGCGGCCACGCCGACGAAGGAGAGCGAGCAGCCCAGGTAGCTGGGCACCCGGCCGCGAGTGGCCAGCAGGAAGATTGCCGTCGCGACACCCGACATCATGATCGCGAGGTTCGGATCCAGACCCATGAGCACGGGAGCGACGAACGACGCGCCGAACATGGCCACTACGTGCTGGGCGCCGAGCCCGAACGTACGGGGCCAGGAGAGCCGCTCGTCGGGCCGGACCACGGCCCCCGGTGCGGGGGTCTTTCCGTCGCCGTGCAAGGTCCAGCGCACGCCGAGGCCGCCCATGGTCGCTCCCTGTGTGTCCGTGTGTGGGTCCGTGCGGTGCCCGGTGTTGTTCGTCCGGCCCGGCGCGGTCCGCGGAAAAGATCAGCGTCATGGTAATGCCGGAGCGTCCGTTGACTCGTGTCGGGGTCCCGTTGCGTCGGCCTCGACCGGGTCCCATTCATGAATGGTGCGCGAGGCACGGTGACTCCGAACAGGCGGCTCTACGCCCCCACGGTCCTGCTCGTGAACGCCATTCGCATCGTTGATTCTGTGATGGGGGTTCTCGATGCGTGGAAGACCCCGTCGGCGTCTCGGGCCCTGCTCACCGCCGCGGCCGCTCCGACCGCCGTTCCGGCCCCGGCCACCTCCTCGGCGGCCGGGACCGCGCACGGGGACCGCCCGCCGCCCCGCGCGCCGAGGACCGTGGTTGTCGACGGACACCGCATCCGCACCTCGTTCCGCCTGGCCGAACCGTTCAGGCGCGAGGCTCGGCCGCCGCCGTGCCGGGCGCGCCGACCCTCTTCGCCGCGCCCCGGCGGTTGCCCGCCCGCAACACGCCGGCGCCCAGCACCAGTCCGGCCGCCAGCACTGTCACCAGGCCGAACGAGACGATCAGCGAGGTCGCCTCGGCCAGCGAACCGATGGCCGACGGGGCGATGAGTCCCGAGGTGTACGTGATGGTGGCAACGCCCGCGATCGCCTGACTCGGGTTCGGTCCACTGCGCCCGGCCGCCGCGAAGGCCAGGGGGACGACGACGGCGACACCGAGGCCGAGCAGCCCGAAGCCGCACATCGCGAGCACCGAGTTCGGCGACGTGACCACGAGCAGCCCGCCGGCCGTCGCCAGCACGCCGCCGACCCGCACGGTCCTGACCGCGCCCCACCAGTCGACGACCCTGTCCCCGGCGATCCGGGCCACCGCCATCGTGAGCGCAAACGCCGTCGTCGACGCGGCCGCGAGTCCCGCGGAACTGTCCATGATGTCCCGGAGATAGACCGCCGACCAGTCCAGGCTGGCCCCCTCCGCGAACACCGCGCAGAAGCCCACCGCACCGATGACCAGCGCCGACCTGGGGGGCAGCGTGAACCGCGGCGGCGGCTCCTCGTCCGGCTCGCTGCGCAGATCCAGCACGCCCTGACAGGCGATCAGGCCGAGCACGGTGAGCGCGAGGGCGGCGACGGTGTGGTGCAGCCGGGCGTCGGTGCCCAGGTGCGCGGCCACCGTGCCCGCCGCCGAACCGAGGAGGGCGCCCGCGCTCCACATCCCGTGCAGCCCGGACATGATCGACCTGTCGAGACGGTTCTCCACCTCGACACCGAGGGCGTTCATCGCCACGTCCGACATGCCGGCCGATGCCCCGTACACGAGGAGTGCCGCGCACAGCGTCAGCAGGTTCGGTGCCAGCGCGGGCAGGACCAGCGCCAGTGTCCACAGCGCCAGCAGCCCGCGCAGCGCCGTCCTGGCGCCGAAGCGATGACTGATCGCACCGGCCAGCGGCATGGCGAGCGAGGCGCCGATTGCCGGGAACGCCAGGGCGAGACCGAGCTGTCCCGCGCTGACCCCGGCGTGGTCCTGGATCCAGGGCACGCGGGTGGCGAAGCTGCCGGTCACGGCGCCGTGCACGGTGAAGACCGCAGCGACGGCGAACCTGGCCCGCTTCACCTGCTCCGCGCCGAAGACCGTCTCTGCGGAATCCGTCGTCATGCAGGCCGTTCCCTCCCCTGGGAATTCTGTGCCGCCGGTGGCCCCGGCCGCCCCGCTCCGCGGTGCGGCGTAAACTATCAGGAACCCTGCCTGATAAATAGACCATGACGGTTCGTTCCCGTGCGGCAGCGATCTGGAAGGATCCCGGCATGCCCGCATCACCGAGCACCGCCCGGGCCATCAACGACCGGCTCGCCCTGCGACTGCTCCAGCAGGACGGCCCGCTGACGGCCACCCAGCTGAAGACCCTGACCGGACTCTCCCGCCCCACCGTCGCCGATCTGGTGGAGCGGCTGCAGGGCGCCGGGCTGATCCGGGTCGTCGGCGAGAGCGGCGCCGCCCGCCGCGGCCCCAATGCCCGGCTGTACGGAATCGTCGCCGACCGGGCCCACCTCGCCGCTCTCGACGTACGGACCGACAGCGTCGCCGTCGTCGTCGCCGATCTCCTCGGTGTCACGCTCGCCGAGGCCACCCTGCCGATCGGCAGCGACACCGGAACCGACGCCGCCGTCGAGCAGGCCGCGGCGCTGCTGGAACGCGCCGCGCGCGAGGCGGGCGCCGCACCGCTGCACAGCGTCGGCATCGGCGCCCCCGGCCTGATCGACCCGGTCACCGGTGAGCTCCGCGACACCACCGGCCTGCCCGCCTGGCACCGCCGCCTGGTCCAGGTGCTGCAGCAGCGGCTGCCTGCGACCGTGCTCGTCGAGAACGAGACCAACCTCGCCGCCGTCGCCGAGCACCGCGCCGGAGCGGCCCGCGACCGTGACACGTTCGTCCTGCTCTGGCTCGGCCACGGCATCGGCGCCGCCGTCATGCTGGGCGGCAAGCTGCACCGCGGGGCCTCCGGCGGCGCGGGCGAGATCGGCTTCCTGCCCGTGCCGGGCACGACGGGAGTGCCCTCCGCGGTCAGTTGCGACGGAGGGTTCCACTCCCTGGCCGGCTCCGTGCAGATCTGCGAACTGGCCCGGGGACACGGCATCGACGTGCGTACGCGGCCGGGCTCCGGGGAACGGGAACCCGCCGCCGCGTCCGCCGTACGGGCAGCGCTGGCGGGGGAGGGGGAGAGCGAGACGTTCCTCTGCGCGCTCGCGGACCGCCTCGCGGTGGGCGCCGCCGCCGTCGCCTCGGTCATCGACCCCGGCTGTGTGGTCCTCGCGGGCGAGGTCGGCCATGCGGGCGGCGACGCGCTGGCGTCTCGGGTCGAGGAACGGCTGGCCATGATGTCCCCGCTGCGCACGGAGGTCAGGGCGGGCGCTCTCGGCGGCTCCGCGGTGCTGCGCGGCGCGCTGCTCGCCGCCCGCGAGGCAGCTCAGGACGAGCTGTTCACCGCGGGCGGCTGAGGCGGGCCACGAGGCCGTACGCGACGGGGTTTCCCTCCTGACGGCCGGGGCGCACGGCGCCCGTGCCCCAAGATCTCCTCGGCCCAGGCGGCCGGAGCGACCCGCGGGGCTGACGCGACGCGGGCTCACTCGGATCGCTCCGGGCGGCCGAAACACTGTGCGAGAAAGTCCTCGAACATCGCCTTTCCCACGGCCCGTTCGGGGGTCGGATGCCCGCCCCGCCGGTACCCGGCGTACGCCGTGCCCGCCAGTCGTACGGGGAGGATCCGCCGTTTCCTCCCCCGTCGCCCGGAGATGGGGCCGGGCCGGCTCCGGCGCTTGGGGCTGATCGGGTAGTTGGAGTCACCGAGCGGGAACTGGTCGAAGGACACGTCGATGTCGAGTGCCTGGGCCGGCAGATCGATGGTGGACCGCTTCGCGCCGTACGGGGTGGCCGACTTGAACCTGTCGTACATCGCCGTGGTGGGGGTGGAGCCCTGCTCGTACTGCCCCTTGACGGCGTTCCGGCCGTAATTCCCGGCGAGTTCCCAGACCATCGTGCCGCCGTGCCCCTGTCGACGACGTAGTCCGCCTTGGCGGACACCGACTACTCGTCCTCGGTGGAGAGGAAGACCTTCTTCTTTGCGTTCCGCAGCCAGGGGGCGACCGGCGTGGAGTCGTACGTGCGGACGTATGTGCCGGTCAACTCGGTGTCCGCGGTGAACCCGTCGTCGGTGACGTAGTCGCCGACGCTTCCCTTCTCCAGGTTCTTCGCGCGCCACATCGGGTGGGAACCGGCCGGTGCCTCCTGGCCGTTGGCGTCGTCGTGCCAGAGGCCACAGCACGTGTCGTTCCTCCTGGGGAGGTCGGCGGAACACAACTGGTAAGGGAGTGGGTCGTGTTGGGCCACGGGCGTGCGCACACCGCGGGGCAGTTCCTCGGAGGTGACGCAGAGATCAAAAGGACTAGACCATCGAGTGGATAGGTCTGGACCATCCCTTGCGGTATGTCCGGATACGACCCCGTACGGAGGGCTCCCCGGGTCTGTCTGTGAGCCACTCCACAGACACTCCTTCGCATGGCCCATGAGTGGGCGTGGCACACTGACCGTGTACCAGCAGCAGCGCACTCCGGGGTCGGTGCAATTCCGAACCGGCGGTTATAGTCCGCGACCCGTCCGCATCCAGCGGCCGGTTGACCAGGTGGGATTCCTGGACCGACGGTTAAAGTCCGGATGGGAGGCAGTGCGCGGCGGGCCGTCACAGGTACGCCGCCGTCGGCGGACGCATGTCCGGGGTCCCCGGAACACTTGCGTCCGTGTCTTCGGTTTCGGCGTCCCCTGTTGCGTTCCGCTTCATCTGTCGTCATCGACAGGCCCCGGAGTCCGTGCCCGAAGAGGCAGGAGGACCCGGTGGACACCGCAGCCGACACCACCGCCATGCGCCGGGCGATCGCGCTCGCCGCCCGCGGACTCGGCTCCACCAGCCCCAATCCGGTCGTCGGATGCGTGATCCTCGACGCCGAGGGACAGCCGGCCGGTGAAGGCTTCCACCAGCGGGCCGGCGGGCCGCACGCCGAAATCCACGCCCTGCGCGAAGCAGGCGAGAAGGCCCGTGGCGGAACCGCCTACGTCACCCTCGAACCGTGCAATCACACCGGTCGCACCGGCCCCTGCGCCCAGGCGCTGACCGAGGCCGGCGTCAGCCGCGTCGTATACGCGGTCGCCGACCCGAATCCGCAGGCCACCGGAGGCGCGGACACCCTCCGTGCCGCCGGGGTCACCGTGGAACAGGGACTCCTTGGCGAACTCGCCGAGGCGGGCAACACCGCCTGGCTGACCTCGGTGCGGCTCGGCCGTCCGTACGTGCTGTGGAAGTACGCGGCGACCCTCGACGGCCGGAGCGCGGCCGCCGACGCCACCAGCCGTTGGATCACCTCCGCCGAGTCCCGCGCCGACGTCCACCGGCTGCGCGCCGAGGCCGACGCCGTCGTGGTCGGTTCCGGCACCGCCCGCACGGACGACCCCCAGCTCGGTGTACGTGGCATCGAAGGCGCCGTGCAGCCGCTCCGGGTCGTCGTCGACACCGATGCCACCGCGGTACGGCCCGGCGCCCGTGTCCTCGACTCCACGGCGCCCACGCTGATCGCGGTCGCCGACGACGCCGACGCCGGCCGTCTTCCCGAGGGAACCGTCCTGCGACTGCCGCGCGCCGCCACCGGCCGCGGCCTGGACATCCCCGCCCTGCTTGCCGCCCTGCACGGGCGCGGCGTCCGATCCGTACTCCTCGAAGGCGGCCCGACCCTGGCCGGGGCCTTCGTCGCGGCGGGAACGGTCGACAAGGTCGTCGGCTACCTCGCCCCCGTGCTCCTCGGCGCGGGCCCCGCAGCCCTCGCCGACGCCGGAATCTCCACCATCGCCCAGGCGTTGCGCCTCGATGTGACCGAGACCGTACGCATCGGCCCCGATCTGCGCATCACCGCCGTCCCCGGCCCTGCCCGGAAGGGAAACTGAGTGTTCACCGGAATTGTCGAAGAACTGGGTGAGGTCACCGCCGTCGAGAAGCTCGGCGACGCCTCCCGATTCCGCCTGCGCGGTCCCGTCGTCACCGAAGGCGCGAAGCACGGTGACTCCATCGCCGTCAACGGCGTCTGCCTCACCGTCGTCGACCTCGGCGACGGCGAATTCACCGCCGATGTGATGGCGGAGACCCTGAACCGGTCCAGCCTCGGCGCGCTGGAGACCGGCTCCCGGGTCAACCTGGAGCGCCCCATGGCACTCGGCGGCAGGCTCGGCGGACACATCGTCCAAGGACACGTCGACGGCACGGGCCGCATCGTCGAGCGCAAGCTCTCCGAGAACTGGGAGATCGTGAAGATCTCCCTCCCGGCGGAGCTGACCCGCTACGTGGTGGAGAAGGGGTCGATCACCGTCGACGGCGTGAGCCTGACCGTCGTCGACGCCGGGCCCGACTACTTCACCATCAGCCTCATCCCCACCACCCTCGCTCTGACCACGCTCGGCATCAAGGAGCCCGGCGACCCGGTCAACCTCGAGGTGGACGTCATCGCGAAGTACGTCGAGCGGCTGCTCGGTGACCGGGAGGGCACGAAGTGAGCGCGGCCGGCTGGCTCAACTCGGAGGCCTTCGCCCTGTTCGACCAGCACATCAAGTGGTCCGACATGATCGGCAACACGGTCGGTCTGGTCGCCCTCGCGCTCGGCTGGCGGCGTTCCCTGTGGACCTGGCCCGCACAGCTGCTCTCCGGTGTGATCCTCCTGGTCGCCTTCGCCTCCGCGCACCTCTCGGGCAGCGCGGGCAAGCAGCTGGTGGTCATCGGCGTGGCCGCGTGGGGCTGGTGGTCGTGGAACCGCGGCAGGCAGCAGGCCCAGGACGGCTCCATCGCCGTACGGTTCGCCACCTGGCGCGAGCGCGCCTGCCTGGCCGGCGGCGCGGCCCTCGGCACGCTCGCCGTCGGCGGCCTGTTCACCGCGTTCCCGGCGCTGTCGTGGGACCCGTGGCCCGACGCGTACATCTTCGTCGGCACGGTCGTCGCGATGTACGCCCAGGCGCGCGGCATGGTCGAGTTCTGGTTCGCCTGGCTCCTGGTCGACCTGGTCGGCGTACCGCTGAACTTCGCCAACGGCTTCGCCTTCTCCGGCTTCGTCTACGTCATTTACGGCGCCCTCGTCCTGTGGGGCATGCGCGACTGGTGGCTGCGTACGCGGACACCCGCTCTGGAAGGAGCCACGGCATGACTGCCCAGCCCACCTGGCTGCACCGGGAAGACAGCACGGCCGAGGACCTGTCCCTCGACCCCGTCGAGCAGGCGATCCGCGACATCGCCGCCGGCCGCGCCGTCGTCGTCGTCGACGACGAGGACCGGGAGAACGAGGGCGACCTCGTCATCGCCGCCGAGAAGGCCACCCCGGAGATCGTCGCCTTCATGATGAGCGAGTGCCGCGGCCTGATCTGCGCACCCATGGAGAGCGACGAGCTGGAACGGCTCGACCTGCCGCAGATGGTCGCCCACAACACCGAGTCGATGCGCACGGCGTTCACCGTCTCCGTCGACGCCTCCGCGGCGCACGGTGTCACCACCGGCATCTCCGCCGCCGACCGGGCCACCACGCTCCGGATGCTGGCGGGCGGCCGGGCCGGATCCGGCGACTTCGTGCGCCCCGGCCACATCTTCCCGCTCCGGGCAAGGACCGGCGGTGTCCTGGTCCGCAACGGCCACACCGAGGCCGCCGTCGACCTGGCCCGGCTCGCCGGGCTCCGCCCCGCCGGAGCGATCGTCGAGATCGCGGGCGAGGACGGCGTCATGCTGCGGCTGCCGGAACTGGTCCCGTTCGCCCGCAAGCACGGCCTCACCATCATCTCGATCGAGGACCTGATCGCGTACCGCCGTTCCGCCGAGCCGACCGTCCGCCGCGAGGCCGAGGTCCGGCTGCCGACGTCGTTCGGAGAGTTCACCGCGTACGGCTACCGCTCCACCGTCGACGGCGTCGAGCACGTCGCGCTCGTCCACGGTGACCTCGGTGACGGCGACGACATCCTCGTCCGGGTCCACTCCGAGTGCCTGACCGGCGACATCTTCCAGTCCCAGCGCTGCGACTGCGGCCCCCAGTTGCACGCCTCCATGCAGCGCATCACCGAAGAGGGTCGCGGCGTCGTCGTCTATCTGCGCGGGCACGAGGGCCGGGGGATCGGCCTGCTCTCCAAGCTGCGCGCGTACGAACTCCAGGAGCGCGGCGTCGACACCCTCGACGCCAACCTGGAGCTCGGCCTGCCCGCCGACGCCCGGGACTACGCGGCAGGCGCCCAGATCCTCAAGGACCTCGGCGTCCACCGCGTCCGGCTGATGACGAACAACCCCGACAAGACCGCGGCGCTCCTGCGGCACGGCCTCGCGGTCACCGGACGCGAGCCGATGCCCGTCCAGGCCGGCGAGCACAACCTGCGGTACCTGCGCACCAAGCGGGACCGCATGGGACACGACCTGCCCTGGCTCGACACCGCCTCGGTGTCGACCTGCGGCAACCAGTAACGAGCACGGAAACGAGCGGTAGGAGAGACATGAGCGGCAAGGGTGCACCCGAACTGTCCGTACGCAACTGCGGTGACCTGCGAGTGGCGGTGATCGCCGCCCAGTGGCACGAGAAGGTCATGAACGGCCTCGTCGACGGCGCGCTGCGCGCCCTGCACGAGCTCGGAATCGACGAGCCGACCCTGCTCCGGGTGCCCGGCAGCTTCGAGCTCCCGGTCGTCGCCAAGGTCCTCGCCGGCCGCGGCTACGACGCGATCGTCGCCCTCGGCGTGATCATCCGCGGCGGCACTCCCCACTTCGAGTACGTGTCCCACGGCGTCACCAACGGGCTCACCCAGGTCGCCGTCGACACGGGTGTCCCGGTCGGCTTCGGCGTACTGACCTGTGACACCGAGGAGCAGGCGCTCGACCGGGCCGGGCTCGAAGGTTCCAACGAGGACAAGGGGCACGAAGCGGTCACCGCGGCCGTCGCCACCGCCGCCACGCTGCGTACCGTCAGCGAGCCCTGGCGCTGAACGGGGGCGCCGGACCCCGTACGCTAAGGACCATCATGGCGAACAAAACCTTCGAAGAGCTCTTCGCCGAGCTGCAGCTCAAGGCCGCCAACGGCGACCCCTCCACCTCCCGCACCGCCGAGCTGGTGGACAAGGGTGTCCATGCCATCGGCAAGAAGGTCGTCGAGGAGGCCGCCGAAGTCTGGATGGCCGCCGAGCACGAGAGCAAGGACGCCGCCGCCGAGGAGATCTCCCAGCTGCTGTACCACGTCCAGGTGATGATGGTCGCCCGCGGAATCTCGCTCGACGACGTCTACGCCCACCTCTGAGCACAGTTTCGTACCCCGCACGTCACGTCCGTGGAAAACCCCTTCGCACAAAGGAAACCTGACCTCATGCTGCGCATCGCCGTCCCCAACAAGGGTTCTCTCTCCGGGCCTGCGATGGCGATGCTCCATGAGGCCGGCTACCAGCAGCGCAAGGAGTCCAAGGAGCTCGTCCTCGTCGACCCCGACAACGAGGTCGAGTTCTTCTACCTGCGCCCGCGCGACATCGCGATCTACGTCAGCTCCGGCCGTCTCGACATCGGCATCACCGGCCGCGATCTGCTGCTGGACTCCGGCGCGCAGTCCGAGGAGATCCTGCAGCTCGGCTTCGCCCGCTCCACCTTCCGCTACGCCACCAAGCCCGGCACGGCCGCCGGGCCGCAGGACTTCGACGGCATGACGATCGCCACCTCCTACGAGGGCATCGTGGCCAAACACCTCGCCGACGTCGGCGTCACCGCCTCCGTCGTCCACCTCGACGGCGCGGTCGAGACCGCCATCGAGCTCGGCGTCGCCCAGGTCATCGCCGATGTGGTGGAGACCGGCACCAGCCTGCGCAACGCGGGACTCGAAGTGATCGGCGAGCCGATCATGAAGTCGGAAGCCGTCGTCATCCGCCGGACGGGCGCAGCCGGGGACGACCCCAAGGTGCAGCAGTTCCTCCGCCGCCTCCAGGGCGTCCTGGTCGCCCGCAGCTACGTGATGATGGACTACGACTGCCGCGTCGAGCACCTGGAGCGCGCCGTCGCCCTCACCCCGGGCCTGGAGTCGCCGACGATCTCCCCGCTGCACCACGAGGGCTGGGTCGCCGTCCGCTCCATGGTCGCCGCCAAGGAGGCCCAGCGGATCATGGACGACCTGTACGAGCTCGGCGCCCGCGCCATCCTCACCACGGCCATCCACGCCTGCCGCCTCTGACGGCCGGACCGCAAGCGATCACCCCCGGAAGACAGATGAACACCATGTCCACCTCCGCTCCCCGGCCCGAACTTCCCGCCCTCCCGGTCACCTTCCGGCCGACCCGTACCCGGGTGGTCCTGCTGACCGTCGGAGGGGCGATGTTCGTCGTCATCACCGTCATCGCGATGAGCCTGGAGCAGCTCAGCCCGGGGGAGCGGATCAGCTTCATCTTCACCGCGCTGCTCTTCTTCGCCGTCCTGGCGCTGCTCAGCCGCCCCAAGGTCGTCGCCGACGACCACGGGGTGACCGTGGTCAATCTCACCCGCACCCGGCGGCTGTCCTGGGCGGAGATTCTCCGCGTCAACCTGCGCGTCGGCGACCCGTGGGTCTTTCTCGACCTCAGCGACGGGACCAGCATGCCCGCCCTCGGCATCCAGCCCGGAATCGCCAAGGAACAGGCCATTCGCGACGCCCGTACGCTCCGCACACTCGCCGAGAACCACGGCAGCTGTACGGAGAACGGCTGAGCCCCCTGCCCCGCACGGCCACTTCTTGATTACTCTGGAGGGCGGTGGCGCCCTGTGCGCCCCGCCCCGCACCAGAGGCCCCCAGGCCGGCGGGGCTTTCCTGCGACCCAAGGAGTGACTCCCTCCAGCAATGGACGGATCGTCCGGTAGTACCTGCGCCGCCCCTTCCCAGGAGGCGGCGGCATGACCATCCCCCTGCTGCTTCTGAGCGCAGCATTCCTTCTCATCCTCGCCAACGGATTCTTCGTGGCGGCCGAATTCGGGCTCGTCACGGTGGAGCGGCCGGACGCCGAGCGCGCCGCCGCCGAGGGCGACCGGCGGGCCCGTACCGTCGTCGACTCCCTGCGCGAGCTCTCCTTCCAGCTCTCCGGCACCCAGCTGGGCATCACCATCACCTCACTGGTCGTCGGCATGCTCGCCGAACCGGCCCTCGCCCAGCTGCTCACCGGACCCCTCACCGCGACCGGCCTCCCCGACGGGGCGGTATCCGGCGTCAGCGTGGTGATCGGGATGATCGTCGCCTCCGCAGTCCAGATGGTGATCGGCGAGCTCGTACCGAAGAACTGGGCGGTCTCCAGGCCGCTCCAGGTCGCCCGGTTCGTGGCCGGCCCCCAGCACCGCTTCGCCGGTGCTCTGCGGCCGGTGATCACGCTGCTGGACACCGTCGCCAACCGGCTGGTCCGCCTGCTGGGTGTCGAACCCACCGATGAGCTGGCCTCCGCCCGCACCCCCGGTGAACTGGTCTCCCTGGCCCGGCACTCCGCCGAGGCGGGCACCCTCGAACAGGACACGGCCGATCTCTTCGTACGGACCCTGTCGCTCGCCGGACTCACCGCTCAGCACGTCATGACACCGCGCGTGAAGGTCAGCGCCCTGCAGTCGACCGCCACCGCGGCGGACGTCCTCAACCTCACCCGCGCCACCGGCCTCTCCCGCTTCCCGGTGTACCGGGACCGGATCGACGAGGTCGTCGGCATGATCCACCTCAAGGACGCGCTCGCCGTGCCCGCCCAGGAACGCCTGCGCACCACCGCGGGCCGGATCGCCGTACCGCCCCTCCTCGTACCCGAGACACTCCCGGTCGAACAGTTGCTCCAGCGCCTGCGCAAGGAGCAGCCGATCGCCGTCGTGGTCGACGAGTACGGTGGCACCGCCGGGGTCGTCACCCTGGAGGACATCATCGAGGAGCTGGTCGGCGAGGTCAGGGACGAGCACGACGCGGAAGGCGCCGACCGGCCCGAACTGGTCGCCGCCGCCCCCGAGGACGGCCGTCCCGCCTGGGACGCCGAAGGCAGCTGCCGGGTCCTCACCCTGCGCCGGATAGGCCTCGACGTACCGGAAGGACCGTACGAGACGGTGGCCGGACTGGTCGCCGATCTGCTCGGGCGAATCCCCGCCCCCGGCGACCGGGCCGAGCTGCCGGGCTGGCGGATCTCGGTCCGCCAGGTCGGTCACTACCGCGCGGAGCAGGTCCGCTTCGTCCGCATCGCCGAACTGGCCGAACCGGTCGACGAGCCCTCGGCCGCCCGTGGTGTCCTGGAGGGCGCCCGATGAGCGTCGTCCAGTTGCTCTTCGCCGGGCTCCTCGTCCTGGCGAACGGCTTCTTCGTCGGTGCCGAGTTCGCACTCGTCTCCGTACGCCGCAGCCAGATCGAACCCCTCGCGGCGGCCGGGTCCGGCAGGGCCCGCCAAGTGCTCTACGGCCTGGAGAACCTGCCGCAGATGATGGCCGCAGCCCAGTTCGGCATCACCGTCTGCTCCCTGACCCTCGGCGCCGTCGCCGAACCGACCGTCGCCCACGTGCTGGAGCCGGTCTTCCACGCGGTCCACATCCCCGAGGAGCTCATTCACCCGCTCGGCTACGTGCTGGCGCTCGTCCTCGTGGTCTTCCTCCACCTCGTCATCGGCGAAATGGTCCCGAAGAACCTGGCGATGGCAGCCCCGGAGAAGACCGCGCTGTGGCTCAGCCCGGCCCTGGTCGGCTTCGCCCGGCTGTGCCGCCCCGTCACCACGGCGCTGGGCGCTTGCGCCCGGCTGGTGCTCCGGCTCTTCCGCGTCGAACCCAAGGACGAGGTCGAGGCCGTCTTCACCAGCGAGCAGCTCAACCGGCTCGTCGAGGACTCCGGGCAGGCCGGACTGCTGGAACCGGAGGCGCAGGAGCGGCTGGAGGATGCCCTGGAGCTGGGCAGCAGGCCGGTCACCGATGTGCTGCTCGCCAAGGCAGCCCTGGTGACGGTGGACCCGTCGGTCACCCCGCGCAGAATCGAGGAGCTGACCGTACGGACCGGCTACTCGCGTTTCCCCGTCTGTGCGGAGGGCGGCGGCCCGTTCATGGGGTATCTGCACGTCAAGGACGTCCTCGACCTGGAGGACGGCGAACGGGCGGTCCCGCAGCACATCTGGCGCCCGATGGCGACACTGCGCGCGGAGCTGCCCCTGGACGATGCCCTGACGGTGATGCGTCGCGCCGCCACCCATCTGGCCCAGGTGGCCGACGCATCAGGCCGGATCCTCGGCCTGGTCGCGATGGAGGACGTCCTGGAAATGCTGGTGGGGGAGGTGCGCGACCCGGCGCACCGGGTCTCGATACCCCGCCGGACGGTGGACGTGGCGCTGGCAGCCCCGGTCCCGGCCGAACTGCAACCACTGGCAACCGCATCGGGCCCGTCGGCCCTCTCGAGCCTGTCCGGCGATTGAGAACGGTCGTGCCAGGTCTCCTCGCCGGACGGGCGCTCAGTGCGGCCCGTCCGGCGATCGAGGACAAACCGCCCACCGGGTGACGCCCGTCACGATGACACCGCCCACCCGGCCGGCAAGGTTACAGAGGCGGAGGTTCCTGCTGCTTCCGGTCAACCGGCCCCCGGCCGGACAGTACTTCGCCGTACGCCTGCATCAGATCCGGCAGCCGCAGCGTCGCAAGATCGTCGCGGGTGGGCACCGTCGCATACCCGGAGAGCCGCAAGTCCCGGTACGCGCAGCTCTTCTCGTACAGCGTGCGCAGGAACCGTCCGTTGCCCAGCTCGTCGATCCAGCCCTGGTCGACGACATGGCCGCTGATCGAGCGCAGCTCCTCCAGGGACTCCTCGTCCCACACGTCGTCGTTGTCCTTGGCCAGTACCTCACCGATCGAGGTGAGTTCCAGCGGCCGGTAGCTGGGGAAGTCCACCCGGGTGGTGAACCGGGAGGAGAGTCCGGGGTTGGTGGCCAGCAGCCGGTCCATGCCTTCGGGGTAGCCCGCGAGGATGACGACGAGATGGTCCCGGTTGTCCTCGGCCCGCTTGAGGAGGACCTGCAGCGCCTCGTCCCCGTACGCGTCGCCCTTGCTGTAGCCGGAGTTGGAGAGGCTGTACGCCTCGTCGACGAACAGCACCCCACCGAGCGCCGAGTCGATCAGCTCATTGGCCTTGACTGCTGTCTGTCCGAGGAACTCGCCGACCAGATCGGAGCGTTGGGCCTCGACGAGATGGTCCCCGCCGAGCAGCCCCAGTGCGTAGAAGACCCGGCCCAGGATGCGGGCCACTGTGGTCTTCCCGGTGCCCGAGGGGCCGGAGAAGACGAAGTGGCGCTTCGGCGGCTGGACCGGAAGCCCCTGACCGGCCCGCAGCCGCGCCATGTTCAACTGCGCGGACAATGCCTTGACCTGGCGCTTGACCGGTTCGAGGCCGACCATCCGCTCCAGCTCCGCCAGCGCCGCGGCGAGCAGCACCGGATCGCTGGGCCCTGCCGGGAATGCCTGCGAGGACTGGCCGGGCACGGCGGTCTTCTTCCGCGCCCCGTCTGCCCGAGGAGGCACCCCGGCGCCCGGCAGGCTCTGCGGATCGCCGCCGGGCCGAAGTTCCCGCCCGCCCGCCGGATCGGTGCCGAGCAGCGGGTCCCCGTCCGGCAGCGCCTCCGCGGCCGTGGAGTCGGCGCCCAGCCCGGTCAGCGACACGGACGCGAGACCGGCCGCCTCGTCGGAGCCTTCGAGCCCGTCGTAGTCCGCGATCGCGGCGAGCCGCGCCGAGGTGTCCATGAACGCCGGGTCGATCCGGTGCACCGCCCGGTAGAGCGGCAGGGCGGCCGCGCTGCGCCCGGTGCCCTCGTGCGCGCGGGCCAGCCAGTAGCGCAGCTCCTTGCGCTGCGGCTGTTCGCTGCGGCAGCGCATCAGCGCGGTGGAGAGCAGCGGCTCGGCCTGCCCGTACATCTCCAGCCGTACCCGTGCCATCCCGCCGAAGAGTCCCGCCTCGATGCCGAGCAGCGGATCGTCGACGAGCTGTTCGGTGTGGCGGACGAGCTGTTCCCAGTCCTTCACCAGATACGAGCGGCAGGCGTGCAGAAACCGCACCTGAGGGTCCGCGTCCACGGGTGGCAGTCCGGCCAGCGCCCGGTCCAGCTCCGGGACATGGCGTCCGTCCAGCCAGTGCGAGGCGTGCGCGAGCAGCAGGTCGCGCGGGCTCTCCAGTACGGGCTGTACCCACCAGCCCAGCCAGTACCAGGAGTTGAGCGTGCGCCGATGGCGGGTGCGCTGTTCGCCGAAGCGCTCGCGGTGGCGGTACATCCGCAGCAGCGCGGTCGTCGTGTCGATCCGCAGGGCATGGAGGCCGAGCCAGCCGTCCGCCATGCCGGGATCCAGCCGCACCGCCGTTCTGAACTCCTCCTCGGCCTGCGGATAGGCGCCCATCGTGTAGGCGTCCACGCCGCGCAGCCAGGCGAGGTCGGCCGGGGCCTGTGCGCCCTGCGTGCCGATGTCCATCAGGTCCCCCACAAGCCGTGCCCCCAGGTTGTCCCGCCGCACGACCCGCCCGTCCAGGCGCGCTGAACCATGCTGCCGTGGACGGGAATTGACCGCACCGAGAGGCATCGTACCTGCGCAGGTGGTGCGCGACTAAGGGCACCGCAAGCAGAACGGGGGCCGTGACCGAGGGTGAGCGGAATACGGTGAACAGCCGTACGGAGGTGGGTGCGAGGGCAGAACGAAGCCCCCGATCACGGGGGAACAACCGGGGGCTTCGCGTCTGTGGGGGCTCCGAAAAGCCGCACATTGAGAACGTAAGACCTGTACCGCCCCCGGGTCAAGCGGAGTTGAGGCACTTCCGGGCCGTTTTCCGACTGGTCAGTACGTCGCGGTGGGATGCTCACGGTGGGTGACGGAGTGGTTCGTTCCTGCTGTCGCGCGGGGTCCTTCCAGCCACTCGTACCCCGCAGGCAACTGGCGTACCAGAGTGTCCGCGTACGGGCGCGACGGATCGGCGGCGAAATGTCGTTCCTCGGCCGCGGTCCACTCGTCCCAGAAGGCCGAAAGCGCCGGCCCGTCCCGCCGTCGGCCCCGCTGCCAGGACGCCAGGGGGCCGAGCTCCATCCACCACAGCTGGGCGAGATGCGGGCGCAGGGCCCGGCGGCCTGCGCCCACTCCCTCGATCAGTACCACCGGTGCCGGTTCCAGCGTCTGCGGTGGGCCGAGGCGCCGGGCCGTCCAGTCGTACGGCGCGTAGTGCGCGGTCTCCCCGCGCGACAGCGGGCCGATCACCTGGTCCCGGAGCCGGTCTGCCCAGCCGAACAGCTCCTCGTGCGTGGCCAGGTCGTCCAGATGCAGCACGGGCGCGTCCCCGAGCGCCACCGAGAGGCGGGAGGCGAGAGTGCTCTTGCCCGAGCCCGCATGACCGTCGACGGCGATCAGCCGCACGGGTCCGCAGGACGGCGGCAGGGTGATCAGGCGCGAGGCGAGGCGGGCGAGGTCGTTCATGCGGACCAGCGTACGAGGCGATACGAAGCAACTGCAGGTCACGTCAGTGGACCAGACCAATATTTGTTCCGCGGCGCGAGGTGAATCGCTGGCCCAATCCGGCTGCGAACCGCAATAGTTGGCGCACTGTCGTGCACTCGCAGCCCCATTCCGCCAATGACCGGGGGTCTCGCCCATGAACAGACCGACTTCACGCAGAACCGTGCTGACTGCCGCGCTCGCCGTGGCCGCCGGCGCCGGCACGGCGACGTCCGCAGGCTCCGCGGCCGCCGCGCCCTCGCTCGCACCGCCCCCCACGTCCTCGGCTGCTGCGTCCCTGGTGGACAACCATTCCTGGCGTACGTACACCGACTGGCGCAGCGGTTCCGGCGCCGGGACGCGCGTCGTCGCGGGCCGACGGCCCGGACTGGTGATCGGCATCCCGCAGGGGCGTACCGACTACACGGACCCGCACACCGGGAAGACGGCGACCTGGGAGTACGCGACCTGGACCTCGCCGCGCCACCGCTCGTCGGTCCCGGCCACCGAGGTGATCGCGTCCTGGAACGCGGACGCCCCGGCCGGCACCTGGATCCAGATCGAGCTGTGCGGCCGCTACTCGGACGACACCGAGACCCCCTGGTACGTGATGGGCCGCTGGGCGGCGGGCGACGGCGACATCCGCCGTACCTCCGTCGACGACCAGACCGACGGCAGAAGCTCGATCTGGACGGACACCTTCTCGGTGGACGACGCGGCGAGCGGGCTGCGGCTGGTCTCCTACCGGCTGCGGCTCACCCTCTACCGGACCCCGGACAGTCGCCTCACGCCGACCGTGTGGCGGCTCGGCGCCATGGCCTCGGACATCCCCGACCGGTTCACCGTGGAGCCCAGCACTCCGGGCCTCGCCAGGGAACTGCCGGTGCCGCGCTACTCGCAGAATGTGCACGCCGGCCAGTACCCGGAGTACGACAACGGCGGTGAGGCGTGGTGCAGCCCCACCTCCTCGCAGATGATCATCGAGTACTGGGGGCGGAGGCCCACCACCGAGGATCTCGCCTGGGTGAAGCCGGGCCTCGCGGACCCGCAGGTCTGCCACGCGGCCCGCTTCACGTACGACTACCAGTACGAGGGCTGCGGCAACTGGCCGTTCAACGCCGCCTATGCCGCCACGTACGACGGCATGAGCGCGGTGGTGACCCGGCTGAGTTCGCTGACGGACCTGGAGACGCTGATCCGGGCGGGCATCCCGGTCATCACGTCGCAGTCGTTCCGCAAGGAGGAGCTGACCGGGGCCGGGTACGGGACCTCCGGCCATCTCATGACCGTGATCGGGTTCACGGCGGACGGCGACGTGATCGCCAACGATCCCGCTTCGCCGAGCGACGAGGCCGTCCGCCGGATCTACAAGCGCCACGAGTGGGAGACGATCTGGCTCCGCACCAAGCGCTATGACGCGAACGGCAAGGTCAGAAGCGGTACGGGCGGTGTCTGCTACATCTACTGGCCTGCTGAGCCGGCACCGAGTCAGCGCCGCGCGCTGCGGTCGCTGGGACTGGTGTGAGCATGTGCGGCTCCACGGCCGTCTCGACGACCTGACGGCAGCGTTCCCGGCCGTCCTGCGTGAGGTGGCCGTACCGGTCCACCGTGACCTTGATCGAGCGATGTCCGAGCCAACGAGACACCTCGTGGGTGGACACGCCGCTCGTCAGGGTCACGGTGGTGAGGGCAAGCTCTACCTCGCCACCGTCCTGTGGGCGCACCACGGCAGCGGTACGGACCCCGACGGGGAGCCCGTACCGCTGCACGGTGGTGGCGCTGGTCAGGGGTGCGTCAGGCGGCGGGCGCGATGGCCTCCGCCTGCGGGTTCGCTGCTCGGCGTGGCAGGGTGAGTACGGCCAGGAAACCGAGGACCGCGACCACGGCGAAGAAGTAGAAGCCCCACGGGTGGCCAATGCCGGCCGTGACCAGGGCACCGGTGATCGACGGGCCGACGATCGAGCCGATCCGGCCAATGCCCGAGGCGGAGCCGAGGGCGGTGCTGCGGATGGAGGCCGGGTAGAAGTTCGTCACGTAGGCGTAGACGAGCACCTGGGCCGAGAAGACGAACATGCCGGTGAGGAAGACGACGACGTTGAGCAGGGTGTTGCTCTCCATCTTGACGCTCAGACACGTGAGCATGACCACCGAGACCCCGAACCAGCCCAGTGTGGTGCCTTTGATGCCTCGCCGGTCGGCGACGAAGCCGCCGAAGACCAGGCCGGCGACGCCGCCGATGTTGAGTACGAGGAGCTGGGTGACGGCCGTGGGGACGGGGTAGCCGGCGTCGTTCATGAGCTTCGGCAGCCAGGTGTTGAGGCCGTAGACCAGCAGCAGCCCCATGAAGGAGGCGACCCAGATGCCGATGCTCGCGCGGAGGTAGGCGGATTTGAGCAGTTCGGTGAACGGAACGCGCTGGGACCCGTGTGCCTCCTTGGCGCGGACGAAGGCCTCCGACTCCGGCAGGCGGAACCACTGGATGGCTGCAACGACGAAGCCGGCGACGCCGAGGATGTAGAAGAGAATCTCCCAGTTGTCGGTCACCTGCAGGGCCAGAAGTGAGGTGATCACGGCACCGGTGTGGTAGCCCGTCATCGTCAGCGTGCTGGCTCGCGCTCGCTGGCTGGCCGGCATGTGCTCGGCCATCATCGTGAGCGAAACCGGCATGCAGGCACCGAGGCCCAGGCCGGCGATGAGGCGGAGTACGGCGAACATCGCGACGGAGCCGGCCAGTGGCACCAGGATGGTGAAGAGCGAGAACAGCACCACGGACCCGATGAGCAGATAGCGTCGCCCCAGCCGGTCGGCCAGCGGGCCGACGGAGACCGCGCCGATGGCCACGCCGACGAGTGAGAGCGTGGCGATGGTGGTCGCGTCACCCGCGGTCATACCGAGGTGGTGGGTTTTGAGCAGGGTTGGGATGATGGCGCCGAGAACCACGAGGTCGTAGCCCTCGAGCAGAACCGTGATCCAGCACAGGATCATCGTCCAGGCGTCGCGTCCGGCGGTGCCGGTCTGCGCCGGCGTGTGGGACGAGGTGACGGATGTCATCGTGAAATTCCCCCAGGGGACGGGTGTGCGATAGCGGGTCAGGGTGCGGAAGAGCGGGGTCGGAACGGGGAGTCGGCGATGTCCGGGCGGACCGTGACCCACTGGGTCTCGGTGAAGGCCTCGATGTTGGCCGCGGCGCCGCCGAAACGGGACCCGGTGCCGGAGGCCTTGACCCTGCCGAAGGGTGCGTTGCGCGTTGGGCTCATCGCTGACCGAGGAGGCCGCTGAACTATCGAAGTGCCCCGTACGTCCCGTTGCGTCGCTGCTCAGCAGGCGTGGAAGCGCTCGTCCGGCGGGCAGGGCGCGCACTGCAAGCGGATCTACGACTCAGGCCGGGCCGCGATTCCGATGGGGGAGAGCGGGCACAGGGGGGCCTGGCCCGCCGCTCCGTCTGCGAGCCGAGCAGAATCGCCTTCAACTCGATCCTGTCGCTCCGATGGGCGGTGAGTCTCCGCGCGACTCATTCGAAGCGACAGGTTGAGTTCAGCCCGCCCTCCCGCAGCGCTCCGTGTTGATCTCCGCCAGGGTGGTCTCGTTGTAACGGGCCCCGTGTACGGTCGCGGCGTTCAGCACCTGTCCTGCCCGATCGAGAACGTCGCTGGGTATGTCGAGGTCGAGGACGGACATGTTCTCCCGCAGGTGTTCGACCGACCTGGTGCCCGGGATGGCCAGGACGTGCTCGCCACGCGACAGCACCCACGCGAGCGCCAGCTGGGTCAGCGTGCAGCCGGCGTCGCGGGCGATCATTTCGAGCTGGGTTCGCAGACCCAGGTTCGCGGGATAGTTCGCCCCGCCGAAGCGGGGCATGTTCCGCCGGATGTCCTTGTCCACCAGTGCCGCGGGGGCGGGCGGCTCGGTGGTGAGGAAGCCGCGGGCCAGCGGGCTGAAAGCCACCAGCGCCACGCCGAGCTCGGCCGCCGCAGCGAGCGTCCCCTGCTCCGGGTTGCGCGACCAGAGGCTGTACTCGTTCTGCAGCGCCGCGATGGGATGCACGGCGTGCGCCCGGCGCAGCGTCTCGGCGGAGACCTCGGAAAGCCCGAGCGTGCGTACCTTCCCGGCCTCGACGAGTTCGGCCATCGCCCCGACGCTCTCCTCGACGGGGACCTTCCGGTCGAGGCGGTGCAGATAGTAGAGGTCGATGACATCGGTCTTCAGCCGGGCGAGTGCCTCGTCGGCGGTACGCCGGATGGTCTCGGGGCGGCCGTCGATGACGCGCTGCCCGTCGACGCCGGTCATCCCGCACTTGCTGGCCAGCACGACCCGGTCCCGGTGGCCGGCGAGCACGTGGCCGACCAGCTCCTCGTTGGCGCCGAAGCCGTAGAGCGCGGCCGTGTCGAAGAGCGTGACGCCCTCCTCCGCAGCCGTGCGCAGCAGATGCTCGGCGGCCTCCCGCGTGGGCGGGACACCGTAGGCGTGGCTGACGTTCATGCAGCCCAGCCCGATCGCGGGGACCTCGAACGGCCCGATCCGGCGCGGCGCGCGGCCCGGGCTCGCCATTCCCACCGCGGTCACGCGTTCGAGACAGCGGCGAGCTGCTCCTCGAGGGCCGCCAGCGTCCGGTAGCAGGGCATCACCTCGGCGATGGAGGAGTTCGGCTCGCGGCCCTCGCGGATGGCGGCGACGAACTCGCGGTCCTGGAGCTCGATGCCGTCCATGGACACATCGACCCCCCTCACGTCGATCGGCTCGTCCTTGCCGGTGACCAGGTCGTCGTACCGGGCGAGGTAGGTGCCGGTGTCGCCGATGTAGCGGAAGAACGTGCCGAGCGGCCCGTCGTTGTTGAACGACAGCGACAGCGTGCAGATCGCGCCGTTCTCCGCGCGCAGCTGAATCGACATGTCCATGGCGATGCCGAGTTCGGGGTGGATCGGCCCCTGGACCGCGTTGGCCTGCACGACAGGCGACCCGGTCTGGTAGGCGAACAGGTCGACGGTGTGCGCGGCGTGGTGCCACAGCAGGTGGTCGGTCCACGACCGCGGCTGGCCGAGGGCGTTGAGGTTCTTGCGGCGGAAGAAGTACGTCTGCACATCCATCTGCTGGATGTTGTACTCGCCGGCCTCGATCCGCTGCCGCACCCACTGGTGGCTCGGGTTGAAGCGGCGCGTGTGCCCCACCATCGCGACGAGTCCGGTGCGCTGCTGCGCCTCCAGGCAGGCTTCGGCGTCGGCCAGCGAGTCGGCCAGCGGGATTTCGACCTGGACGTGCTTGCCCGCCTCCAGACAGGCGATCGTCTGCGCGGCGTGCATGTGCGTGGGCGTGGCGAGGATGACGGCGTCGACGTCGTCCATCGCCAGCACCTCGTCGAGGGTCGCGACGCCGCGGCCCACGCCCTGCTCCTCGGCGAACCTCTGGGCGCTTTCGAGGCTGCTGCTCACCACAGCGGTCACCTCGACGCCCTTGATCCGCTTGAGCGCGGCCGCGTGCTTGGCACCGAAGGCGCCGCCCCCGGCCAGGGCGATCCGGACGGTCTGCTCGTCAGTCATGTCACTCCTTAGCGGCGGGCGCCTCGGCCCGCGGGTGGTTCTCGAGAATCAGGTGGCCGACGGCGGTGTTGGACGCCGGCACATGGTAGAAGCGGTGCTTGACTTCGACCTCGCCGGAGCCGTCGATGTCGCTCATCGCCCCGCGGGCGATCAGCCACATGACCAGCTCGATGCCCTCCGAGCCCGCCTCCTCGACGTACTCCAGGTGCGGCACCTGCGACAGCCCGGCCGGGTCCTCGATCAGCTTGTCGAGGAAGGCGTTGTCCCACTCGCGGTTGATGAGGCCGGCGCGGGGACCCTGCAACTGGTGGCTCATGCCACCGGTACCCCACACCTGGACGTTCAACGGCTTGTCGTAGGACTCGATCGCCTTGCGCAGCGACTGGCCGAGCTTGAAGCACCTGGCGCCCGAGGGCACCGGGTACTGCACCACGTTGACGTGGAACGGGATGACCTTGCACGGCCACTTCTCGACGTCCCCGAACATCAGCGACAGGGGGACGGTCAGGCCGTGGTCGACGGTCATCTCGTTGACGAGGGTGAGGTCGAAGTCGTCCTGGATGAGCGAGTGCGCGATGTGCGCGGCCAGGTCGGGGTCGCCCTCGATGCCCGGCACCGGCCGGGGCCCGTAGCCCTCATCGGCGGTGGGGTAGGCCGCGCCGGTGCCGAGCACGAAGGTCGGGATCAGCGACAGGTCGAACGAGGTGGCGTGGTCGTTGTAGACCAGGAACACCACGTCGGGGATGTTCTCCTTCTCCCACTGCTTGGAGAACTCGTACCCTTCGAAGAGCGGCTTCCAGTACGGCTCGTCGGTCTTGCCGTGGTCCAGCGCCGCGCCGACCGCCGGCACGTGCGAGGTGAAGACCGCGCCGGTGATCGCGGCGTGCTCGGCCGGCGGCGTCGGGTCGGCGTACGCCGCGTCGAGGACGGCATGGTCGATCCGGTTGCCCTCGACGGACCGGCCGCCGCCGATCATCATGTCCCGGTATTCCTGCTCGGACATGCCGGTCATCGAGCCCGCCATCTGCTGGAACGACAGCCCCAGTGTCGCGCCCCACTTCGCGAGGAAGTAGATGTTGCCGCCCTCGCGCATCGCGGCGTTGAGGTCGCCGTCGAGCAGCGCCTGCTTCTGCGCTTCGCGCAGCGGCCACTCGTCCAGGTAGGCGCGCTGGTCCGCGAGGAAACGCTCGCGGTTCTCCGCCTTCATCAGCGACATGCAGAACTGGTTGAGGTGGTACCCCTTGGCGGACTGCTCGGCGTCGAAGATGGTCGTCCCCGGAACCAGTTTGTAGGTCTTGTCCAGTGCCATGGTCGGGCTCCAATCGTACGGCGGGTCAGTCGGCGTCCGGCCAGTAGAGGCGCATCGGGTTGTCGACGAGGAGCTTGTGCCGCAGCTCCGGCGTCGGTGCGATGTGCGGGATGAAGTCGACGAGCAGGCCGTCGTCGGGCATGTGGTCGGTGAGGTTCGGGTGCGGCCAGTCCGTGCCCCACAGCACCCGGTCGGGGAATTCCTCGACCACGCGCCGGGCGAACGGGACGACGTCGCGGTAGGCGTCCCGCTCCCCGTCGAGGGCCGGAGGGCCGCTCACGGACAGCCGTTCCGGGCAGGTCACCTTGCACCAGATGTCGGGCCTCGCCCGCATGAAGTCCAGGAACGCCTCGAACTCCGGGCCGTCCGGGTCCTTGTCGACATCGGGCCGGCCCATGTGGTCGATGACCAGCGGCACCGGGATCGCGAGGAAGAAGTCGCGCAGGTCGGCGAGGTCGGCCGCCTCGAAGTAGATGACGACGTGCCAGCCGTACGGCTTGATCCGCTCGACGACGTCCCACAGGTCCTGCTGCGGTGCCGCGTCGACGAGCCGCTTGACGAAGTTGAACCGCACGCCGCGGACGCCGGCCTCGTGCAGCTCCCGCAACTCCGCGTCCGAGATACCCGGCCGCACCGTCGCGACGCCCCGGGCCAGGCCTCCCGAGGCCCGCAGGGCGTCGGCCATGGCGCTGTTGTCGGCGCCGTGGCAGGTCGCCTGGACCACGACGTTGCGGGCGAAGCCCAGGTGGTCCCGCAGCTCGAAGAGCTGGCCCTTGGACGCGTCGCACGGGGTGTACTTGCGTTCGGGGGCGAACGGGAACTCCGCCCCCGGGCCGAAGACGTGGCAGTGCGCGTCGACGGCGCCCTCGGGCAGCACGAACCGCGGCCGGCTCGGGCCGGCGTACCAGTCCAGCCAGCCAGGGGTCTTCTCGAAGATCTCGGTCATCCTCAGTCCTCGTAGCGCAGGCCGAGCTCGGCCAGCGGGCCGCGCATGCCGTACATGTCCAGGCCGAGGTCGCCCGCGCGGAACTGCGCGCGCTTGCCCTCTTCGTTGGCCTCGCGCTTGGCCGACGCCTCGGCGACCTCGGCGGCCCGCTCGCGCGGCACCACGACGACACCGTCGATGTCCGCCACGACGACGTCGCCGGGCCGGACCAGGGCGTTGGCGCAGACCACCGGCACGTTGACCGAGCCGAGCGTGGCCTTGACGGTGCCCTTGGCGTTGATCGCCCGCGAGAAGACCGGGAAGTCCATGTCCTCCAGGTCGGCCACGTCGCGCACGCCGCCGTCGATGACCAGGCCCTTGCAGCCGCGGGCGCGGAACGAGGTGGCGAGCAGTTCGCCGAAGAAGCCGTCCTCGCTCTCGGTCGTGCAGGCCGCGACCACGACGTCGCCTTCCCGGATCTGCTCGGCGGCGACGTGCATCATCCAGTTGTCGCCGGGCTGCAGCAGCACGGTCACCGCCGTGCCGCACAGGCGGGCCTTCGGGTAGACCCCGCGCATGTAGGGGCGCATCAGCCCCACCCGGCCCATGGCCTCGTGGATCGTCGCCACGCCGAACGCCGACAGCGCGGCGACAGCCTCGGGATCGGCGCGGGTGATCGCCGTGTGGACGACGCCGATCTCGGTGTGCTCCATGCGTTCTTCTCCTGGGATCAGTGGCCGGCCGCGGCGAGGCGGGCGGCGAGTCGGGGGTAGACGCGGAGGGCGTTGCCGGAGTAGACGGCGGCCCGTTCCTCGTCGGAGAGGTTCGAGGTGGCCTCGACGTACCGCTTCGTGTCGTCGAAGTAGTGGCCGGTGCGCGGGTCGATGTCGCGGACCGCGCCGATCATCTCGCTGGCGAAGAGGACGGACCGGCTGGGGATCACCTGGGTGAGCAGGTCGATGCCGGGCTGGTGGTAGACGCAGGTGTCGAAGAAGACGTTGTCCAGCAGCGTTTCGGGGGCCGGCTTGCCCAGCGCCATCGCCAGGCCGCGGAACCTGCCCCAGTGGTAGGGCACCGCACCGCCGCCGTGCGGGATCACGAACCGCAGCGTCGGGAAGTCGGCGAACAGGTCGCCCTGGACGAGCTGCATGAACGCCGTGGTGTCGGCGTTGAGGTAGTGGGCGCCGGTGGTGTGGAATGCCAGGTTGCACGACGTGCTGACGTGGATCATCGCGGGGATGTCGTACTCGACCATCGCCTCGTAGATCGGGTACCAGCTGCGGTCGGTCAGCGGCGGCGCGGTCCACTTGCCGCCCGACGGGTCGGGGTTGAGATTGATCGTCACCGCGCCGAGTTCCTCGACCGCGCGGCGCAGTTCGGGAAGGCAGGTCGCGGGATCGACGCCCGGCGACTGCGGCAGCATCGCGCCCGGCGCGAACCGGTCCGGGTAGAGCGTGCTGACGCGGTGGACCAGGTCGTTGCAGATCCGCGCCCAGACCGAGGACACCTCGAAGTCGCCGATGTGGTGGGCCATGAAGCTGGCCCGCGGGGAGAAGATCGTCAGGTCGCTGCCGCGCTCGTCCATGAGCCGCAGCTGGTTGCTCTCGATCGCCTGGCGCAGGTCGTCGTCGGTGATGACCAGGTCGGCGGGGTCGGGCGCGTTGCGGGGGTCGCCGGCCGCCGCCACCTGCCGGTCCCGCCACTGCGCCAGCTCGGGCGGCGCCGTGGTGAAGTGACCGTGGCAGTCGATGATCATGCTTTCTCTCCTGGTGGTCGTCTGGGGACTGTCAGTCCAGGGTGCTGGTGGGCCAGCCGGTGTACTGCTCGGCGAGGTAGCTGCGGCCTGCGCGGGTGCCCACGACGTTGTCGAGCTCGCCGAGCTGGCGCTGGAGGTCGAACGGCGAGCTGCCCGGCGCGGTGTGCAGCAGCTGGGTCATCCAGTGGGAGAAGTTCTGTGCCCGCCAGACCCGCCGCAGGGCGCGCGGCTGGTAGTCGTTCAGCACGGCCTCGCCCTCACGGCCCAGTGCCCGCAGCAGGACGTCGGCAAGCACCTTGACGTCGTGCAGCGCGAGGTTGAGCCCGCGGGCGCCGGTCGGCGGCACGGTGTGCGTGGCGTCGCCCGCCAGTGCCATCGAGCCCCAGCGCATCGGCTCCTGCACGAACGAGCGGAACCGCAGCACCGTCTTCTCGAGGATCGGCCCCTCCTTGAGCTGGAAGCCGTCCCCGCCGGCCACCCGGGCCTGGAGCGTCTGCCAGATGCGGTCGTCCGGCCAGGCGTCGACGGACTCGTCAGGGGCGCACTGGAAGTACATCCGCTGTACGGTTTCGGTGCGCTGGCTGATCAGCGCGAACCCGTGCTCGGAGTGGGCGTAGATCAGCTCGGGCGCGCTCATCGGCGCCTCGGCCATGATGCCGAACCACGCGAAGGGATACTCCTTGGCGTAGCGCACCCGCCGGTCCTCGGGCACCAGGTTGCGGCACATGCTGCGCGACCCGTCCGCACCGACCACGTACCGCGCCCGGATCTCGTGGCGCGTCCCGTCCGGCGCGGTGTAGCGGACCCGGGGGTTGTCGGTCGTGATGTCGAGGACCTCGGTGTCCTTGATGCCGAAGCACACCCTGCCGCCGTCGCGGTCCCGGGCGTCAGCCAGGTCGATGAACACGTCGGTCTGCGGGTAGAGCCACACCGACTCGCCCACCAGCTCCTTGAAGTGGATGCGGTGCGGCCGGCCGCCGAATCGGAGCTCGACGCCCTCGTGCTCGTAGCCGTCGCGCAGGATCCGGTCGGAGACGCCGGTCTCGATCAGGTCCCGGGCCGCGTCAGCCTCGAGGATGCCGGCCCGATGCGTCGCCTCGATCTCGTGCCGGGTGCGAGTGTCGACCGCGATCGCCTCGACCCCCGCGCGACCGAGCAGATGCGCCAGCATCAGGCCGGCCGGACCGGCCCCGACGATAGCGACTGGAACTGAGGTGACGGTGTCGATGGCGATATCGGCCATGGCCTCTCCTGAGCAACTGCGAACGGCTCGAACACTCCGAACGCTGTCACCCGGGACCGCCACTGGTCAGTAGTGTTTCCGCCAGGCGGAAGCCTGCTCAGACCGTCGTGTGGGCACGCCGGCCCAGCTCGTCAGAGATCCCGTAAGCAGCCCTCAGGAGTGGCTCCCGCAGCCCGCGGGCACGGCTCGCGGTACGCGCCGCGATGACGATCCCCAAAGCAGCGCTGACCGGCCCCATCCCGCCAATCCGCACAGGCGCGGCCACCGCGACCGTGCTTTCCGAGAGCTGCCGGTCACTGACGAAGACCTGCTCGCGGCGAATACGGCCCAACTGCGCGCGCAACGTCTTCGGGTCGGTGACGGTGTGCGGGGTCCAGGCTCGCAGCGGCGATTCGAGAACCGCCTCTTGAATGTCCCGGGGCGCGTGCGCCAACAGCACGCGCCCCATCCCGGTGGAGCCGATGGGGAACCGGGACCCGACCATCGTCACCAACTCCACCGAGCGGTGCCCGGCGATCCGTTCGACGAAGACAAGCTCGGTTCCCTCACCCACCGCGAGCTGAATGTTCTCGTGCGTCGCCTCGTAGAGGTCCTGCATGAACGGCAGAGCCACATCGCGCAGAATCTGGGTACGGGGGCACCCTGAGGCAATCTCCCACAGCCGCAGCCCGACATGCCACGCCCCGTCCTCCCCGCGCTCAAGCGCTCCCCACCCTGCCAGTTCCATGACCACTCGGTGCGTGGTACTCAAGGCCAAGCCCGTGCGCTGGGCGATCTGCGACAGCGTTTGCGTCTGGTGCTCGCGATCGAATGCCGAGAGGACCATGAGGACTTTTCCCGCCGCCGTGCTCCCAGTTGTGCTCATGTGGCCAGTCTCCCAGCCCCCGTTCGCCGAGGCGCGCCGGCTCGTTCGTCGTACCATCGACCAGACACAAGGAGGCGACGTGGACCAACAGATCTGTGGGCTGTCCTCGATGGCGACGCGGCTGATTCTGGCCGATCTTTCCAAACACATCCGACTCGCTCACGGGATTCCGGTGCGCTTCGAGTCGGCCGGCGGGGTCGAGATCGCTCGGCGGGTACGCGAGGGCGCCGAGGCCGACGTGCTCGTGCTTGCCGACGGAGCATTGGCCAAGCTGGAGAGCGAAGGACACCTCGTCAGGGACACGGTGCGCCCGCTCTGGATCTCCCAAGTCGTTGCCGCCGTGTCGGAAGGATCACCAGTTCCAGCCCTCGGCTCGGAGTCCGACCTGCAAGCCGCTCTCCTGGCTGCGAAGAAGATCGCCTACTCCACCGGACCCAGCGGTACCGCCCTCGTCGATCTGATCGCCAGGCTAGATCTCGCCGACACGCTCCGAAACCGGCTTGTCCAAGCTCCACCGGGGGTGCCTGTCGGCAGCCTGCTTACATCCGGTGAAGCAGACCTGGCCTTTCAGCAGAACAGCGAACTGATGGACCTGTCAGGCGTTGTCATCATCGGCCCGCTGCCCGGCAACACCGCTATCAACTCGACGTTCAGCGCAGGCGTACTGGCTTCGTCGACCCAGCCACGTCGTGCCTGCGAATTCCTCGACATCCTCGGCTCCGACGCAGCATTGAAGACCGCCCGCGCCAGAGGCATGCGGGCCCCCCTGGGCTGACCCCGGCTGTCCCGGACAGTAGCCCGTGGCGCAAGGGGTCGTGGTGCGCCGCGCTCTGCGGTCGCTCGGCCTGGTGTGAGCAGGTGTGGTCCCACGGCGCCTCGACGACCTGACGGCAGCGTTCCCGGCCGCCCCGCGTGAGGTGCCCGTACCGGTCCACCGTGACCTTGATCGAGCGATGTCCGAGCCGGCGAGACACTTCGCGGATGGACACGCCGCTCGTCAGGGTCACGGTGGTCCACTTGTGCCGCACGTCGCGCGGATTGTGCCAGGCTCTCGCGGGCGGCGTGTCCGTCGTTTGCGTCCACTGTCCGGCGGTGCGGTTCATTCGGCCAGGGGTCCCCGGGTGCCGAGGGGTCGTCCGGGCACCCTCCCTGTCACCCCGTGACGGATACCGTCCGATCGGGCATACTCGACCCGCCACAGCCGCTGGCCAGCAACTCTCGTAATCCGGGAGGGCAGCAGCGGTTTGGGTACTAGTGCTTTTCCGGGCCCCGGTCCGGAGATCCCCCGGCGGAGCCGCGCACACCCCGCACGCGCACCGCCGCAACGCCCGACAGGGAGGAGAGCGCCGTCATGTCCGACCGTGCCCCGCAGTTGGTGGAGCGTCGTCTGCCCACCGAGGAGTCCAGGCAGCTCGTTGCGCTCGTCCGCGACATCGTCCAGCGGGAGATCGCGCCGAACGCGGCGGAGGAGGAGGACGCGGGCCGGTTCCCGCGCGAGGTCTTCACCCTGCTCTCCGAATCCGGACTGCTCGGTCTGCCGTACGACTCCGCCCACGGCGGCGGAGACCAGCCCTACGAGGTCTACCTCCAGGTGCTCGAAGAGCTCGCGGCCGCCCGGCTCACCGTGGGCCTCGGCGTCAGCGTCCACTCGCTCGCCTGCCACGCCCTCGCCGGATACGGCACCAAGGAGCAGCAGGCGAAACACCTGCCGGCGATGCTGGGAGGTGGCCTGCTGGGGGCCTACTGCCTCTCCGAGCCCGCCTCGGGCTCCGATGCGGCCTCGCTCCGCACGAAGGCCGTACGCGACGGCGACGACTGGGTCATCACCGGCACCAAAGCGTGGATCACCCACGGCGGTATCGCCGACTTCTACACGGTTCTGGCGAGGACCGGCGTCGAGGGCCCCCGCGGCATCACCGCCTTCCTGGTCCCCGGCGACGCCGAGGGGCTGAGCGCGGCCCTCCCCGAGAAGAAGATGGGCATGAAGGGCTCGCCCACCGCCCAGCTGCACTTCGACGGTGTGCGGGTACCGGACGCCCGCCGGATCGGTGAGGAAGGGCAGGGTTTCGCCATCGCCCTGTCCGCACTCGACTCCGGGCGGCTCGGCATCGCCGCCTGCGCCATCGGCGTCGCGCAGGCGGCCCTGGACGAGGCCGTCGGATATGCCACCGGGCGGCAGCAGTTCGGCCGCCCCATCGCCGATTTCCAGGGGCTGCGGTTCATGCTCGCCGACATGGCCACCCAGATCGAGGCGGGCCGTGCGCTCTATCTGGAGGCGGCGAGGCTGCGCGACGCGGGCAAGCCGTTCTCCCGACAGGCGGCCATGGCCAAGCTGTTCTGTACGGACACGGCCATGCGGGTCACCGTCGACGCCGTCCAGGTGCTCGGCGGCTACGGCTACACCCTCGACTTCCCCGTCGAGCGGCTGATGCGCGAGGCCAAGGTGCTGCAGATCGTCGAGGGGACCAATCAGATCCAGCGCATGGTCATCGCGCGCCACCTCGCGGGTCCCGAAACCCGCTGAGGCGCAACGGCCGGTCCGACCACACGGGCGTCGTCATGATTCGGTTCCACTCCTGGTCGTGACGGCCGGGAAGGGTCCTGCCGGTGGACTCCCAATGGCTCAGCATCGCCCGATAGATGGGCGGATCCGTCGAATGCGGCACCGCGCGCGGTGCTGACGGAGTGGACGCCACGTGGGGTACCGGCTGCGAACCGGGCTGCGGAACCGATTCTTCGGGGGTCGGAGCGGCGAGACGGCGACGACCGGGGCCGGCCGTGGATTGCAGCAGGGTCATGCCAGGCCAACGCCGTGGGACGGGGTCGGGTCACTGCAGCGAGGATTCGAGCGCCCGTTCGCCAGGTTCCCCTGCCGCGCGAGCGCGGCTCGATCGCCCGCACCACGCCGACCCGGCCCTCGTGGTGCGGTAGGTGTGTGCCGGGTGTCTGCCGGAGGAATCCGGCAGACGGAGAGTCGCCGCCCGTCACTGACTTCGGTGCGCGCCAGGCGGCGTCAGGGCGTCTCAGGCGGCGTTGCGGCGGATCTGGTGCGGCACCCGCAGCGGGCGCGAACCCGCGCCACCGGCGTGCGAGAACGGCTGCATCCTCCAGTCGAGCCCCTGGGGGAGCGTCAGCAGCAGTCCCATCTCCTGTTCCTGGAGTTCGAGCGACTCGTCGGCCGGACGTGCCTGCGCGGCGTCGCGACCGGTTCCGGAGCACACCGTGAGGACGAACGGGTTCCACGGCGTCGGGCACAGCGCGTGTTCCGGCAGCACGTCCTCGTCGGCCAGCAGCGCGATCGGCTGCGCACAGTCCGGGCAGATCACCCGGTACATCTCAAAAGTGTCGTACGCGTCGGGAGCGGAGTCCTCGACGGGTTCAACAGGCTCCGGTTCGGTACGTACGGTGAGCTTCAGGCTCTGCATGGAGAATCTCCCCCTCGGGTGGGCCGACAAGGCGCCACGGCCTCGACCACAGCAAGCACTTCCCGTCGCGCATCCGCCGTAACCGCGAGGTCGTCGGCTACCCTTCCGTAAACCTGTGGCATTCGTCACACGCCCCCTGCGGGTGCCCTGTTCGGGGCCCCTACGACTGTGCCTGGAGGGGCCCGGGGCCATAGGTTGATCCGCATGGAGGAGCTGGACCGTCAGATTGTGGAGTTGCTCGTCAAGGACGGGCGGATGAGCTACACCGACCTGGGCAAGGCCACGGGCCTGTCCACCTCGGCCGTTCATCAGCGTGTCCGTCGGCTGGAGCAGCGCGGGGTGATCCGGGGCTATGCCGCGGTCATCGACCCCGAGGCCGTCGGGCTGCCCCTCACCGCGTTCATCTCGGTGAAACCGTTCGACCCGAGCGCGCCGGACGACATCGCCGAGCGGCTCGCCGGTGTACCGGAGCTGGAGGCGTGCCACAGCGTCGCGGGCGACGAGAACTACATCCTCAAGGTTCGCGTCGCGACCCCGCTGGAGCTGGAGCATCTGCTCACCCGGATCCGCTCGCTGGCCGGGGTCTCCACCCGCACCACCGTCGTCCTCTCCACCCCGTACGAGGCACGCCCCCCGCAGATCTGAGAGGCTGTCGGGCCACCTTCGATCGGGAAGCGTGTGTGCCAGGGCAGACCGCCCGATCAGAGGGGGCCCGACAGCCTCTGAGGGGGGCGCGGGCGGCGCCGCTCCGCACAAGGGTGAGACTGGTGCCATGACCGAGAGCACCGCCCCCCAGAGCGAACACCGCACCGTGCTGCTGCGCGGTGGAGACGTCCACAGCCCCGCCGACCCCTTCGCCACCGCCATGGTCGTCGAACGCGGCCATGTCGCCTGGGTGGGTTCGGAAGGGGCCGCCGATGCCTTCGCGAGCGGCGTCGACGAAGTGATCGACCTCGAAGGGGCCCTGGTCACTCCCGCGTTCACCGACGCCCACGTCCACACCACCTCGACCGGCCTCGCCCTCACCGGCCTGGACCTCGCGGGCGCCCGCACCCTCGCCGAGGCTCTCGACCTCGTACGCGCGTACACGGCCGCGCACCCCACGGACCGGGTCGTCCTCGGGCACGGCTGGGACGCCACGCGCTGGCCGGAGCAGCGGCCTCCGTCGCGCGCCGAGCTCGACGCCGCGGCCGGCGGCCGTCCGCTCTATCTGCCCCGGATCGATGTGCACTCCGCTGTCGTCACGACCGCCCTCCTCGATCTGGTTCCCGGCGTCACCGAGCTGGCCGGATACCGCCCCGACGCCCCGCTGACCGGCGCCGCCCACCACGCCGTGCGCGCTGCCGCCCATGGCGCGATCTCGCCGCAGCAGCGTGCCGAGGCGCAGCGTGCCGCCCTGGACCACGCTGTGTCGCTCGGCATCGGCAGCCTTCATGAGTGCGGCGGACCCGACATCTCCGACGAGGAGGACTTCACCGCCCTGCTGAAGCTTGCCGCCGGGCGGCCGGGACCGCGGGTCTTCGGCTACTGGGCCGAGCAGGTCGCGGACGCGAAGGATGCCCGCAGGATCCGCGAACTCGGCGCGATCGGTGCGGCCGGTGACCTGTTCGTCGACGGTTCCCTCGGCTCGCACACCGCGTGCCTGCACGAGCCCTACGCCGACGGACCGGCCGGCGGCAGGGGCGCCGCCCACCTGGACGCCGCGCAGATCGCCGCCCATGTCATCGCCTGCACCGAGGCCGGTCTGCAGGCCGGTTTCCACGCCATCGGCGACGCGGCGGTCGCCGCCGTCGTGGCAGGGGTCCGGGCCGCATCCGAGACGCTCGGGCTGCCCCGGATCCGCGCCGCACGCCATCGCGTCGAGCACGCCGAGATGCTCACCCCGGAGACGATCGCCGGTTTCGCGGAGCTGGGTCTGACCGCCTCGGTCCAGCCCGCCTTCGACGCCGCCTGGGGCGGCGAGGACGGCATGTACGCCCAGCGGCTCGGCGCCGACCGGGCCCGCACCCTGAACCCGTACGCCGGCCTCCTGCGGGCCGGTGTGCCCCTGGCCTTCGGCTCGGACAGCCCGGTGACCCCGCTGGACCCGTGGGGGACCGTACGGGCCGCTGCGTTCCACCGGACGCCGGAGCACCGGATCTCCGTACGGGCCGGTTTCACCGCGCACACCAGGGGCGGCTGGCGGGCCGTCGGCCGCGACGACGCTGGCACCCTCGTCCCCGGCGCCCCCGCCGACTACGCGGTCTGGCGCACCGAGGAGCTCGTGGTCCAGGCCCCGGACGACCGGGTTGCCCGCTGGTCGACCGACCCGAGGTCCGGGACGCCCGGCCTGCCGGATCTCACTCCGGGCGGCGACCTCCCGGTCTGTCTTCGGACCGTGGTCTTCGGACAAACTGTCTACGTGCGGCCGAACGAGTGACGTCCCGAGATTTCGTACCGCCGATCGAAGGCGCCCGCGCTTCCCCGCGACCTGCGTATCTCCGGTACTGACCAGGTGATTTCGGTAAACATCGCAGGTCAGGCGGGTATTGACAGGAGGCGCCCACGGGCCGGTAGGTTCGGCCGAGTCCACCACAGGACGTCCGACCGGTTAAACCTCCACGCAGTCGTCGAACGCCGCTGGGTCATGGGGTGGTGTGCCGCACCGGCGCACCACCACTGACAGCCAGGTTCAGCGCCCGCGCCTCGGGGGCGAGGGAAGGTGTGAGCCGGACGGCAGGTGCGACCCGGGTGGGGCCCGGACGTTCAGTAGACAACGGCTCTCGGTCGACCCGCAGCCAGCGGGTCCCAGGTCGGCCCGAAGGGCGCCGGGCCCCGATCCGCAGTTCTGTCCGTACTTCCCTCCTTCTGTCCGGGCCCGCGCCCGACAGCTGCCCACCAAGTCGATCCCAGGCCTTGATGTGATCGATATGGTGTGCACCTGTGTACGGACGTGAGGGGCAGTAAGTGAACGACGGCGGTCAGAGGCGATACGGCCCGCTCGGCAGAGCCTTGGTGATCATCCCGACCTACAACGAGGCCGAGAACATCAAGCCGGTCGTCACCCGGGTGCGCGCCGCGGTACCGGAAGCGGACATCCTGGTCGCCGACGACAACAGTCCCGACGGCACCGGGAAGATCGCCGACGAGCTCGCTGCCGACGACAGCCATGTCCAGGTCCTGCACCGCAAGGGCAAGGAGGGGCTCGGCGCCGCCTACCTCGCCGGGTTCCGCTGGGGCATCGACCACGGTTACGGCGTCCTCGTGGAGATGGACGCCGACGGCTCCCACCAGCCCGAGGAGCTGCCCCGGCTGCTCACCGCCCTCAAGGGTGCCGACCTGGTGCTCGGCTCCCGCTGGGTGCCGGGCGGGCGTGTGGTCAACTGGCCCAAGTCCCGCGAGATGATCTCCCGCGGCGGCAGCACGTACTCCCGGCTGCTCCTCGGACTGCAGACCAGGGACGTCACCGGCGGCTACCGGGCCTTCAGGGCGGAGACCCTGAAGGGGATCGGCCTCGACGAGGTCGCCTCCCAGGGGTACTGCTTCCAAGTCGACCTGGCCCGTCGCACCATCGACGCGGGGTATCACGTCGTCGAGGTCCCCATCACCTTCGTGGACCGCGAGATCGGAGACTCCAAGATGAGCCGCGACATCCTCGTCGAGGCGCTGTGGCGGGTCACGGCCTGGGGCATCACCGCCCGTACGAACCAGGTTCTGGGCCGCAAGTCTTCCTGATCACCCCCTTATCCCGCTTGGACATCCGTCCAGGCACACTGGGGACCATGATGACCGGCACCCCGCCCCCGACCGCACCGCGGCGCTCGCGCGCCCGTACCTTCATCCCGCTCGCCATCGCTGCCTGGGCAGTGCTGGAGATCTGGCTGCTGACCCTGGTGGCGGACGTGGCGGGCGGGTTCACCGTGCTGCTGCTTCTGATCGGGGGCGTCGTGCTCGGGGCCGTGGTGATGAAGGCGGCCGGCCGCCGGGCCTTCCGCAACCTCACCGAGACGTTCCAGCAGATGCCGGGCCGGCCCGGCGAGGCCGCCGCGCCGCCCACCTCCCCGTCGGGCAGCAAGGGCAATGGCTTCCTGATGCTCGGCGGGCTGCTGCTCATCATCCCGGGGATGATCTCGGACATGGCGGGACTTCTGCTGCTGGTGCCGCAGGTCCGTGCGACGCTCAGCCGGTACGCGGAGCGGTCCCTGGATCGCCGTATGCGCACCGCTGCCCCCGGCAGCTTCTCCAACGCGTTCCAGCAGGCCAGGATGCACCGTCCGGACGGAAAGGTCGTCCAGGGCGAGGTCATCCGCGACACGGAGACTCGGCCGGGCCCGCGCCCCGACGGCGGCCCGCGCCCCCCGCTGACCCCCTGAGCGGGTTCTCGTCCGAAGCCGCCCGCGGGACGGGGCCCCCGTCCGAGTGGCTGTCCTCAATCGCCGGACGGGCTCTTCGCCTGTCCGGCCTTCACCGTCACGCCCGGGAAGGAGAAATCCGAACGGCGCTCGGCGACGGAAGAGCAGGCCGCAGGACGCCCACGGCACCCACCCGTACGCGACAGAGCCGCAGGCCGTGACACACGCTCGGTGTGTCACGGCCCGCGGCTCTGTCTCTCTGCGGTGTCGCGCGGTCAGGCAGACTTCCTGCTGTCTCGCGGGTGCACGGCGATGTTCATGGCTCCGGAGCGCAGAACCGCCAGCCTCTCGGCCAGCACCTCCTCAAGCTCCTCGCGTGTGCGCCGCTCCATGAGCATGTCCCAGTGCGTACGCGCAGGCTTGCCCTTCTTCTCCTCGGGGCCATCCCCGTCCACCAGGAGTGCCATGGCGCCGCACGCCTTGCACTCCCACTCCGGCGGAATTTCCGCCTCTACCGAGAACGGCATCTCAAATCGATGTCCGTTCTGGCATGCGTACTCCACCGCCTGGCGCGGGGCCAGATCGATGCCGCGGTCCGTCTCGTAGCTGGTAACCACGAGTCGCGTGCCGCGGAGAGCTCGCTCACTCATGAATCGTGCCTCCCGGGCTTGTCGCCCACAGGACAGGTGTCGCTGTCGTCGTCATCCGGTCAACGTCCGGTCGGCGGCAAAGATTCCCGTTGCCGGTCATGCGTCGCCCGTCGTGCCGCTGCTTTTTCAGAGTTGGGTACCCAACATTGCCCGGTTTGTCACATTTGGCAGAAGTTGTCACCCAACGGTTTAGCTTCTTCCACTCGCAGTAACGGTCCTCCGGGCAGGCCAAAGGCGTACACTACCGGCCTTTCACTTCAACGTCTAAATCCGTTCAGGAACGGGATTTCCCGCGGCCGCGACGGCCCGCCGTACAGGCACCCTCGCGAGCAGCACGGAGCCGACCGCGAAGAAGATCACCAAAGAGATGATCGCATCCCGGTAGCTGCCGGTCAGCTGATACGCGAGACCGAACACCAGCGGCCCCAGCCAGCTCAGTCCGCGGTCGCTCATCTCGTACGCGGAGAAGTACTCCGCCTCCTTGCCGCGGGGCACCAGATGTGAGAACAGCGAGCGGGACAGTGCCTGGCTGCCGCCGAGGACCAGGCCGATCGCCGAGGCC
This sequence comes from Streptomyces sp. NPDC051020, assembly GCF_040683105.1. Classification (NCBI taxonomy): domain Bacteria; kingdom Bacillati; phylum Actinomycetota; class Actinomycetes; order Kitasatosporales; family Streptomycetaceae; genus Streptomyces; species Streptomyces sp. NPDC051020. The sequence continues at coordinate 144,619 of NZ_JBFBCG010000003.1, forward strand.
AGCAGATAGAAGAAGACCGGGGCGTCCGAGGGCAGGAAGTATCCGGCGACGAGGATCAGGGTCCAGACGACGAGCGAGGCCAGGATCGTGCGCTTCGCGCCGTACGCCTGTGCCAGCCGGCCCATGCCCAGGGCCCCGGCCACCGCCAGCACCTGCACCAGCAGCACGGCCGTGATCAGGGTTGTCTGGTCGAGGCCCAGCTCCTCGGAGCCGTACACCGACGCCTGCGAGATCACCGTCTGGATGCCGTCGTTGTAGACGAGATAGGCGAGCAGGAACGAGAGCGTGAGCGGGTGGCGGCGCATGTCGCGCAGGGTCGCGAGCAGCTGTCGCCAGCCGGAGCCGACCGCGCCCTCACCGCCCGGTGCCACCCGCCGGTCACGCAGCCGACGCAGCGGTACGACCGTGAAGGCTCCCCACCAGACCCCCGCCGACGCGAGGCAGATCCGTACCGCGTCGGACTCGGAGAGCCCGAATGAATCGTGGCCCGTGTAGAGGACCAGATTGAGGACCAGGACGAGCGCCCCCGACGTGTAGCCGAAGGCCCAGCCCCGGGACGAGACGGCGTCGCGTTCGTCGGGCTCGGCGATCTGCGGGAGATACGCGTTGTAGAGCACCATCGACACCGAGATCGACGCGTTCGCCACGATCAGCAGGAACGCGCCCAGCAGATAGCGGTGGCCGTCCAGGAAGAACATCCCGGTCGTCGCGGCCGCCCCCACGTACGCGGCGGCCGCCAGCAGGGGCTTCTTGCGGCCTGTGCGGTCGGCGGCGGCGCCCACGATCGGCATCATCACCACCGCCACCACGACGGACATCGAGACCGCGTAGGCGAAGAGCGAACCCGCGCGCACCGGGATGCCGAGCGGGTGCACGAAACCGTCGGCGTCGGCGGCGGCCTTGGCGATCGACGTCAGATAGGGGCCGAGAAACACGGTGAGAACGCTGGTCGAGTAGACCGAACACGCGAAGTCGTAGAAGTACCAGCCGCGTTGTTCGCGTCTGCGGTCGTCGGCACCGCCGGTGGTGTGTTCCGGCGTCGGCTCAGCGGTGTCGGCGGTCTCGGCGCTCAACCCGCACCCCCCTCGTATCTCCCCGTGGGGACGCCGCCGGGCCGGAGTCAGGCCCAGGCCCCCCGCTCGCTCAGCACCGTGCGCAGCGTCTCGATGTGATCGGTCATGATGCCATCCACACCGAGATCGAGGAGAGCTGCCATCCGCTCCGGTTCGTTCACCGTCCAGACATGGACCTGGAGTCCGCGGGCGTGGGCCTCCCGGACGAAGCGCCGGTCGACCACCCGGAGCCCGTTCTGGCTCTCCGGGACCTGCGCACACACCGCTCCGGCGCGCAGGGCGGCGGGTATGCCGTACGAGCGCAGCCGCAGGCCCAGGATGCCGCGGACGCCGTACGAGGTGGCCAGCCGGGGGCCCGCGAGGCGGTGCGCCCTGGCCACCCGGGTCTCCGAGAACGAGCCGACACACACCCGGTCCCAGGCATCGGTCCGGCGGATCAGGTCGATCAGCGGGACGAGCGCCGGCTCGGCCTTGATGTCCACGTTCCAGCGGGCGTCGGGAAACGCCTCCAGCAACTCCTCGAACAGCGGCAGCGGTTCACGGCCCGCCACCCGGGCCCGCCGCACCTCGCTCCACGGCAGGTCGGCTATCCGGCCACGGGCGTCCGTCACCCGGTCCAGGGTGGCGTCGTGGAAGGCGACCAGACGTCCGTCCGACGTCGTGTGCACATCGGTCTCGAAGTAGCGGTAGCCGGCATCGGCGGCCCGGCGGAACGCGGCCGTGGTGTTCTCGATTCCGTCCGCCGCTCCGCCTCGGTGGGCGAACGGGATCGTCACGGGATGGTCCAGATAGGGGTGGCGTACAGAAGTCACTGCGGCAGTATGGCCTCCTCCGATGGCCGGCCGGTGACGGCGGCGGTGCCGGACCCCGGCGCGGGAGCGACGGTCTCGTCGGCGGGCTTCGCCTCGGGGACTGCGAAGAGGCGCAGGAACCGCTGGGCGAGCGGGCCGATGGACAGCGCGTACAGGACTGTGCCCACGCCCAGGGAGCCGCCGAGCAGGAAGCCGGTCGCCACGACGGCCACCTCGATCGCCGTACGGACCAGGCGGACCGAGCGGCCGGTGCGCCGGTGCAGTCCGGTCATCAGGCCGTCGCGCGGCCCGGGGCCGAACCGTGCCGCGATGTACAGCCCCGTCGCGACACCGTTGAGCGCGATCCCCGCGACCATGATAACGATCCGGGCCGCCAGGCCGTGCAGCTCCGGGACGAGAGCGAGCGTGCCGTCCATGGCGAGGCCGATGGCGAAGACATTGGAGACCGTGCCGAGCCCGGGGCGCTGCCTCATCGGTATCCATAGGAGGAGGACCGCCGCGCCGACGATGATCGCGACGACCCCGATGGACAGCCCGGTGCGTTCCGCGAGGCCCTGGTGCAGCACCCCCCAGGGTTCGAGCCCGAGCCCGGCGCGGACCATGAGTGCCGAGCTCGCCCCGTACAGGGCCAGACCGACGTACAGCTGCATCAGCCGCCGTGTGAGGTGGGCCCGGCGGGGAACGGCGGTGACGGACAAGATGTGCTCCCTCGAGTGGTGGTGGTGGACTGCCGCCGTGTGGTGGTGGTGGACTGCCGCATGACACTCTGTGGCAGGGGATTGGCTGCCAACTATGGCCAATCCGAGGAAGGTGGACTGATTTACATGGCGCAGTGGACTTCGGCCGTCGGTGCCGCGCAGCTCGCCCGGCAGCTCCAGGCCCAGCAGCAGAAGCCGATGGGCCCCGGCGCCCGCAGGCCCCCCGCCTATCGCGCGCTCGCCGACGGCGTCCGGCTGCTCGTCCTCGAAGGCCGGGTGCCGGTTGCCGCCCGGCTCCCTGCCGAACGCGAGCTGGCGCTCGCCCTGTCCGTCAGCCGTACCACCGTCGCCGCCGCCTACGAGGCGCTGCGGGCCGAGGGATTCCTGGAGTCCCGGCGCGGCGCGGGCAGCTGGACCGCGGTCCCGGCAGGCAACCCCCTGCCGGCGCGCGGCCTGGAACCGCTGCCCCCGGAGTCGCTCGGTTCGATGATCGACCTGGGCTGTGCCTCACTGCCCGCGCCCGAACCCTGGCTGACCCGCGCCGTCCAGGGCGCCCTGGAGGAGCTGCCGCCGTACGCGCACACCCACGGCGACTATCCGGCCGGGCTGCCCGCGCTGCGGCAGATGATCGCCGACCGCTACACCGGGCGCGGCATTCCGACGATGCCTGAACAGATCATGGTCACCACCGGTGCGATGGGTGCGATCGACGCCATCTGCCACCTCTTCGCCGGGCGCGGCGAGCGGATCGCGGTGGAGTCCCCCTCGTACGCCAACATCCTTCAGCTGATGCGGGAGGCGGGCGCCCGGCTGGTGCCGGTGGCGATGGAGGAGGGGATCGGCGGCTGGGACATGAACCGCTGGCGGCAGGTGCTGCGCGACGCGGCACCCCGGCTCGCGTACGTCGTGGCGGACTTCCACAATCCCACCGGCGCGCTCGCCGACGAGAGCCAGCGGCGGGCCCTGGTGGACGCGGCCCGCTCCGCCGGGACGGTCCTGGTCGTCGACGAGACCATGAACGAGCTGTACCTCGACGCCGATGTCGAGATGCCGCGCCGGGTCTGTGCCTTCGACCCGGCGGGCAGCACCGTGCTCACCGTCGGCTCGGCCAGCAAGGCGTTCTGGGCAGGCATGCGGATCGGCTGGGTGCGGGCCGCGCCGGACGTGATCCGCAGTCTGGTGTCCGCCCGCGCCTACGCCGACATGGGCACACCCGTGCTGGAACAGCTCGCCATCAACTGGCTGATGCGCACGGGGGGCTGGGAGGAGGCCGTGGAGTTCCGGCGCGGTCAGGCGCGGGAGAACCGGGACGCACTGGTCGCGGCGGTGCGCCGGGAGCTGCCGGAGTGGGAGTTCCAGGTGCCGCGCGGCGGGCTGACGCTCTGGGTGCGCACCGGCGGACTCTCGGGGTCACGGCTGGCCGTGGCGGGCGAGCGGGTGGGGGTGCGGGTGCCGTCCGGTCCGCGATTCGGCGTCGACGGCGCCTTCGAGGGATACGTACGGCTGCCGTTCACGGTCGGCGGTCCGGTGGCGGACGAGGCGGCGGTACGGCTCGCCGCTGCGGCGGAACTGGTGGGGTCGGGGGCGAGCGCGGGAGCGGAGGCGCCTCGCACGTTCGTCGCCTGACGGCCGTGGCGCAGCGGAAGGGGCGGGGGAGGGGCGCGCGATCCTCCCCGCCCCTTCCGCGCTCCTACTCGCTGAGCGACATCTGCTCGGGGGTCAGGGCGATCTCCGCGGTCAGTGCGTTCTGCGGGGTCAAGGGGGTCGCAGTCGCCGCGGTCGCTGGAGTCGCCGGATCCGGAACGGTCACCCCGATCGGCGTCTCCCCCGTGGGCAGGAGATCGAGCACCGCCTGGCGGTGGGCCTCGCTCGTCGCGTCGTCGTACGGATCAGGTGTGGCCGGAACCTGGAGCCGCAGCACCGGACCGGTACCGAGCCGCACGTACCCCCGGCCGGGCGGGACCTCCGGGGTAGGCGTGGTGTGCGGCTCCACGCCGAGCACCGTCTCGATCTGCTCGCGGGAGTTGTGGCCGAGCACGACGCGGGCCCTGGTGTGGGTCCGTACCGTCTCGCTGAGCGTGTCCAGGCTGTCGAACTGGTCGGCCAGCACCACGGTGACATTGGCCGCGCGGCCGTGCCGCAGCGGCACCTGCAGCAGCTCCTGAGGGTCGGGTCTGCCGTCGGCGGCCGCCAGATGACCGAGGGCGCTGGGCCGGTCCAGCAGGATCCAGAGCGGGCGCCTGGTGTCCTCGGGCGCGGAGTGACCCGCCTGCCGGGCCCGGTTGGCGGCGATCAGCCGCCGCTCCGTCTCGTGGGCCGCCCACTCCAGGCTGGCCAGCGCGCCGGCCAGTCCGCACTCGACGGCCAGCACTCCGGTGCGCCCGGTCAGGCAGGTGTACTCGCCGGTTCCGCTGCCTTCGAGGATGAGGATGTCTCCGTGCTGGAGCGCCTGGACGGCGATGGAGCGCATCAGGGTGGTGACGCCGCTGCCGGGCTGTCCGGCGATCAGCAGGTGCGGCTCGGTGGAGCGGGCGCCGGTCCGCCAGACGACCGGGGGAGCGTCCCGGGTCGTGTCCCCGTCGGTCACCGGCACGGTGCGCTGCACCGCGTCGGTGTCGGTGAACCCCAGCACCGTCTCGCCCGGCGCGGTGACGAAGCGCTGTGCGGCGATCGAGGTGGGCAGTGCGTCGAGCACGCTCATGACGAGCTGGTTGCCCTCCTCGTCCCAGGCGAAGTGGTACTCGCGGCCACGGCCCGACTTGGCGTGCAGCAACTGTTCGATCCGGGCACGGGAGGCGGTCTCGCTGTCGGTGAAGTATGCGGGGTACGAGACCTGGAGGCGGGTGACGCGACCGTCGCCGTCGAACGCGTAGCCGCTGAACGCCTTGGCCCAGTCGCCACCGTGGGCGAACAGCGGGCTGGGGTCCTCGGAGACGGAGAAGTGCGGCACGAGCGCCTCGTACAGCGCCTGCAGCCGGGCCGTCTCGGCCTTGCCGGGACCGGTCTTCGCGGGCGTGCGTTCCCGACCTTTCCATGCGGCAACGCCCATCACCGTGACCAGGGCGAGCAGCGGCCCGTACGGGATGAGCACCACCACGAGTACGCAGACCGCGACGAGGAACAGAATGGGATTACGCCGCTCCTTGGGCGTCGCGGCCCATTTCTTCCGTCCCGCACCCGCCAGCAGCCGCAGACCACGAGTGACCCTGATCAGCGGATGGAGGATGTCGGCGGCGTTGTCGGCGGCCGTGCGCGCGAACTCGCGACCGCGAGTGATCGAAGCGCTGCCGCTGCTCAGAATGCGGGGAAGGGGGCGCCGGGCCACGTCGGTCCTCCAGAAGGGGTGGGGGCGGTCGCGGAGGGTCAGAACTTGATCCCGCCCAAGAGGCCGGCGAGGCTCGCGCCGCCCGCGGTGATGCTCGGTGCGATGGCGGTGCCTGCCAGATAGAAGCCGAACAGGGCAGTGACGACGGCGTGCGAGCCCTTGAGGCCGTCCTTCCTGAAGAACAGGAAGACGATGATGCCGAGGATGACGACGCCGGACATGGAAAGGTTCATGAGTGGTTCTCCTCGTTGTGGGGACAGTCACCATGAGTCCTTCCAGGCTCACAAAGAGTATCTATAGGATTAAAGCTGCAATTGGGTGAAAGGTCGGTTTTTTCACTGGATCGGCCGACAGGAGAACGCGGTGCGGACGGACCTTGGGGTGCCGCGCACCGTTCCGGCCGCACATGCCGCGGCCGGGCGCGGCATCTGCGCTGCAGAGCAGTACCCTGTCGATTCACTCGTACGGCCGCCACGGCGTACCAGCCCCTGGCCGACAGCAGTGAAACCGTTTATGGAAGGCGGTCCGTCCGATGAGCGAAGCCCCCGACCCCGAGGTCGTCGAGCTGGCGACCAAGGTCTTCGACCTGGCGCGCCGCGGGGAGACCGAGACGCTCGCCGCGTACGTGGACGCCGGTGTGCCCGCAAACCTCACCAACGACCGGGGCGACTCGCTGCTCATGCTCGCCGCGTACCACGGGCACGCCCCCGCGGTCGCCGCCCTCGTGAGCCGGGGAGCCGACCCGGACCGGGCCAACGACCGCGGGCAGACGCCGCTCGCCGGAGCCGTCTTCAAGGGCGAGGCCGCGGTGATCGAGGCGCTGCTCGCCGCGGGCGCCGACCCGGACGCCGGTACACCGTCCGCAACGGACGTCGCACGCATGTTCGGCAAGGCCGACCTGCTGGGACTCTTCGGCTCCCGCTGAACGGGTTCGCCGTAAATGTGGTCGCGGTGGCGAAATGGCTGGGTCATCATGACGTCGCGGGCCCGATTCGGGCCACCGACGAGAGGCAGAGGAAGATGCTCTACAACAAGCAGAAGACGGCGGTCGGCCGATCATGTTGCTGCGCGGCGTAGTGCCCACCAGGCACTTGGAACTGCACAGTCCCGGTTGCGTCGACAGCTTGATGTGAGGCTTCTCCCATGTTCGATCCGTTCATAGCGCCGAGCGGCACCCTGCTCGGCCTGCTGCAGAGGGGCCGCGGCGACGGCACGCTCCACGCGCTTGCCGCACCGCGCCCCGAGGCCCTCGCGGCGCTCAACCACTGTGTCCTGAGCGACCCGCGTCACGACTGGCAGGTCGAGAACCGCTCCCTCTACTACGCACGCCTGTATCTCGACCTCGACGGCGGCATCGAGGAGATCGAGCGGCACCTCTGCGATCCCGACGACCACATCGACACCGACGACTCGCGGACCGGCCTGGCCCTCGCGGTCCTCGGCCACCTCGCCTCGTACGGACGCGGCGACGCCCTGGCCCTGCTGCGGCGGTACGCGGCGACGGGCGCCAACTGGGCGTGGGCCCTCGACGAGCTGGCCCTGCGTGACGACGACGCCGGGCTCCGTTCCCTCGCCGTGCCCGTCCTCGGCCGGTTCCCCGCCACCGAGGAGGGCGCCGCCGAACTCGCGGCCGCCGTACGGGACGCCTTCGAACCCCGGCCCTGGCGGCTGTGGGCCGAAGACCCGCGTGAAGCGGTCGGCGCCCGGGTCAGGGCCGCCTCCGAACAGGGCTCGTTCGACCGCTGGCAGCGGCAGATGCGGCCCGGCGGCCCACGCCCCGGCTGGAGCGTCCAGGCCGTGTTCGACTGGGCCCAGCAGGGACTGGACCGCGGCAGCGTCCTGCACGTACCGGCCGCCCGCTGCCTCACCGCCGTCGCCGGTCCCGAGGACCGGCCGTTCATCGTCGAGACCGCCCGCAGCGGCCCGGACGGCGCCCGCTGCGCTGCCCTGCACTACCTCTCCGAGGTCAGGGACCCCGCTGTCCTCGACCTGATCGAGGCCGCGGCGGTCAGCCCGTCGAGCATCGTCGCCGACGCGGCCGTGTCGGCCTTCGAGCGGATGTGCGGCGACGCGGCGGTGGATCGGGCCCGGCGCTGGGCCCGACGGCCCGACGCGCTCGGCGCCTCCGCCGCCGGCGTGCTCGCCTGCCGGGGCGGAGCGCAGGACGCCTCCTTCGTCCTCGCCGCCCTGCGCGACGCCGTACGCGGTGAAGGACCGGACGCACCGCGCCTGTGGACCCTGGTCGACGGCACGGGCCGGCTGGGCATCGCCTGTGCCGCACCCGTCCTGCGCCATGTCTACCGGGAGACGTCCTCCTCCCATTTGCGCGGCCGGGCGGCCCGCGCGCTCGCCGCCACCGACCCCTCCTTCGCCACGGGCTTCGCCGTCGAATGCCTGTGGGACTGTGAGGAGTCCACCCGCGAGGTCGCCGCACTCCATGCGGAGACCGGCGACATCAGGGTCGCCGAACGGCTGCGGCGACTGGCCGCCGACCCGGCCGAAGAGGCCGAGGTGCAGACCGCGGTACGCAGCAGGATCGGGCCCGACGCCCCCGCTGTCTGACGCGCTCCAGGCACAGCAGGACGCAGCGCTTCGGGGGAGCGCGGCGTACCCGCCCACGAACGTCCAACGCTCATGGGACGTTCCCCGAGGGGAAAGATCCAAGTCGGCCCAGTCACGTCCGGCGCGACGACAACACGGGTATGCGTGTCGTCATCGTCACCGAATCCTTCCCGCCCGATGTCAACGGCGTGGCCCACTGCACCCTGCAGACCGCCCGGCATCTCGCCGCGCGCGGCCACGAACCGCTCGTCATCGCCCCGGCCACCGCCGGCGCGACGACCACGTCCCGCTCCTCCTCACCCCCGTACCCCGGCACCTCGGGCGGCACCGACCTCTTCGCGTCGGCCGCGCCCTGCCCCGTGGTGCGCGTCCCGTCCGTGCCGCTGCCCGGCTATTCCCAGGTCCGGGTGGCGCTTCCCAGCCGTCGGCTGACCGCGGCCCTCATCGACCACCGGCCCGAACTCGTCCATCTCGCCGGACCGTTCGTGCTCGGCGTCCGCGGCATGGCGGCCGCCGCCCGGCTGGGGCTGCCGACCGTGGCCGTCTACCAGACCGACCTGGCCGGCTACGCCCGTACCTACCTCGGCGCCGGCGAGAACACCGCCTGGCGGCGGATGCGCGCCGTGCACAGCGCCGCCGACCGCACGCTCGCTCCGTCGACCGCCGCCGTCCGCGACCTCACCGACCACGGGGTGGAGCGGGTGCAGCTGTGGCCGCGCGGCGTCGACACCGTACGGTTCCGGCCCGCGCTGCGCGACGAGACGCTGCGCCGGCGCCTCGCCCCCGGCGGGGAGAAGCTCGTCGGATACGTCGGCCGGCTCGCCCCGGAGAAGCATGTGGAACTTCTCGCTGGAGCCTGCGGATTGCCGGGCGTGCGGGTCGTGGTCGTCGGCGACGGCCCGAGCGGCGCCTCGCTGCGCGCGGCTCTGCCCGGCGCCGCCTTCCTCGGCCGCAGGACCGGGGACGACCTCGCCCGGATCGTCGCGTCGCTGGACATGTTCGTGCACACCGGCCCGTACGAGACGTTCTGCCAGACCGTGCAGGAGGCGATGGCCTCCGGTGTGCCCGTGATCGCCCCGGCGGCGGGCGGACCGCTCGACCTCGTCGGCCACGGGCGGACCGGGCTGCTGGTCCCGCCGCGCGACGCCGATGCGGTACGGGCGGCCGTCGGCGCACTCGTTGCGGACCCGGCCCTCGCGGCGGCGTACGGGCGGTCCGGGCGGGCCATGGTCGAGGGCCGCACCTGGGAAGCCGTCGGCGACCAGCTGCTCGGCCACTACGACGAGGTGCTGCGCGACCGGCAGGCGGTGGCCGCATGACCGGGCGCGAGCGGGGAACGACCATCGTTCGTCTGGCGAACTTCGTCACCCCGTCCTCCGGCGGACTGCGCACCGCCCTGGACGAACTCGGCCGCGGCTACCTCGCGGCCGGGCACAAGCCGGTGCTCGTCGTCCCCGGCGACACCGCCGGCGATGTGTACACGGAGCAGGGCAGGGTGATCACTCTGCCCGGTCCGGTGCTGCCGGGCAGCGGCGGCTACCGCGTGCTGGCCGGCCGCCGCAGGCTCCGCCACCTTCTCGGAACGCTGCGGCCCGACCGTCTGGAGGTCTCTGACCGCACCACCCTGCGCTGGACGGGCGAGTGGGCGCGCCGCGCCAGGGTGCCCGCCGTGATGGTCTCCCACGAGACGGCGGACGGGGTGCTCCGCACCTGGGGCGTACCGGCGATCGCGGCCGGACGCGCCGCCGACCGCCTCAACATCCTCAGCGCTCACGCCTACACGAGGATCGTCTGCACCACGGAGTGGGCGGAGCGTGAGTTCATACGGATCGGCGCGCACAACGTGGTCCGCGCCCCGCTCGGTGTGGATCTGCGGCGCTGCCGCCCCGGCCGCCGCAGCACGGTCCTGCGCGCCCGCCACGCGCACGGCCGGTCCGTACTGCTTCTGCTGTGCTCCCGCCTCTCGGTGGAGAAACGTCCCGGCCGCGCCCTGGATGCCCTCGCCGTCCTGAACGGCCTGGGCGTGCCTGCGACGCTGCTCGTCGCGGGCGACGGGCCGCTGCGCGCGGGGCTGGAGAGCCGGGTGCGGGCGGAGCGGCTGCCGGTCGAGTTCCTGGGCCATGTGCGCGACCGGGAGCGGATGGCGGATCTGCAGGCCGCGGCCGACATCTGCCTGGCGCCCGGCCCCGCCGAGACGTTCGGCCTCTCGGCCCTGGAGGCACTGGCCTGCGGCACTCCGGTGGTGGCGAGCGCGAGTTCAGCGCTGCCGGAGGTGATCGGCGGTGCGGGAGCCGCTGCGGCGGACACCGGGGGCGCATTCGCGGCGGCGGTACGGCAACTGCTGGCGCGCCCGGAGAACCAGCGGCGCACGGCGGCGAGACAACGTGCCGAACTCTTCGGCTGGGACCGCTCGGTGGCCGCGTTCCTGGCGGCGCACCAAGTGCCGCAGCGGGGCGGGATGCGGGGAGCGCTCACATGACGGGGGTGCGGGCGGGCGGCGCGGAGGGTGCCGTGGCAGTGCCGGTCGTGCCAGGGGTGCCCGTGCCGGTCTGCCGGCCGGCTCCCGTGCCCGTCACGGAGGCTCCGCCGGAACCGACCGCGCCGCCCGGGAGCCCCCACCCGCCGATCCGGTTCGCGGCGCTCGGGGACTCGCTCACCGAAGGAGTCGGTGATCCTGTCCACGGTGGCCGGCGCGGCTGGGCCGCGTTGCTTGCCGAGGGCATCGGCGACCGGCACCGGGGCGTCGAGTTCCGTAACTTCGCCGTCAGCGGTTCGCTCTCCGGCGACGTCCGCGACCGGCAGGCTCCGGCCGCCGCCGCCTTCCGGCCCGACCTCGCCTCCGTGGTCGTCGGCGTCAACGACACCCTCCGCCGCTCCTTCGACATCCGGATCGTCGCCCAGCGGCTCGACGAGGTCTGTGCGCTCCTGACCGGCGGCGGAGCGGTACTCCTGACGGCGTGTCTGCCCGATCCCGGTTCCGTCCTCGGGCTGCCCGCACCCCTGGGGCGCCCGTTGGCCCGGCGCCAGAGTGCGGTGAATGCCGTGGTGCATGCCCTGTCCGCCCGCTACGACGCCGTCCATCTGCACGCCTCGGACGGGACATGGGTCTCCGACCGTTCACTGTGGAGCGTCGACCGGCTCCATCCGGCCGAGCGTGGCCATCGGTCGGTCGCGGCCGGATTCCACGCCCTGCTCGCCGCCCGCGGTCTCGCCCTCGGCGCCCCGCCCGGACGCGAGCCGGAGCAGCCGCCGCCCAGCCGTGCCGATTCGTTGTTCTGGCTGGCCACGGCGGGCACCGGGTGGCTGGTGCGGCGGAGCACCGATCTGCTGCCTCAGCTGCTGTGCCTGGCGGGAGCGGAGGTACGGCACTGGGCGTGCGGCACGAGCGGGCAGCTGGACCGACGGGCCGACCAGGCGTTGCAGGGCGCGCTCGCCGCCGTCACGCCCGAGGGGCGGCACGTCGCGTCCTAGGGCGTGTTTCGAAAGTCCCGTCTGCCAGGCGGCGTCTGGCAGGCTTTGCCCCGTCGCGTCGTCCGTCGCGCCCGTTCGGTTGGCCACAAGCCCTGGTAGCTGCTCCCGCAAGCTCTCGGCTTCGTCAGAGCAGGGGAGACCCCCACTCCAGGACCTCCGGCCGCCTACGCACCGGACGACGCTCCTGATCGGGCAAACATTGCCGGTCACGGCACTGGTTGTCCGCGCCACGCGTCAGTATGGAGGGATGACGGGACGCTGGGAGTTCTGGATCGACCGTGGCGGCACGTTCACCGACGTGGTGGGCCGTGATCCCGACGGGCACCTGGTCACCCGCAAGCTCCTCTCGGACGACCCGGACCGCTACCGTGACGCCGCCGTCGCCGGGATCCGCCTCATGCTCGGCCTCGGCCCCGCCGACCCGGTCCCCGCCGACCGGGTCGGCAGCGTGAAGATGGGCACGACCGTCGCCACCAACGCCCTGCTCCAGCGGCGTGGGGAGCCGACCGTCCTGGTCACCACCGCAGGGTTCCGGGACGCCCTGCGCATCGCGTACCAGAACCGCCCGCGCCTCTTCGACCGCCGCATCCTGCTGCCGGAGGCCGTGTACGACCGGGTGATCGAGGTCCCGGAGCGGATCGATGCGCGCGGCCGGACCCTCACCCCCCTCGATCTGCCTGCGACCGCAGCGCAGTTGAGAGCCGCGAGGGCGGACGGCTTCCGCAGCGCGGCGGTCGTCCTGATGCACGGCTACCGACACCCCGCCCACGAGACCGCCGTCGCCGCCGCGGCCCGTGAGGCAGGTTTCACCCAGGTCAGCTGCTCGCACGAGGTCAGCCCGCTGATCAAGCTGGTACCGCGCGGCGACACCACCGTCGTCGACGCGTACCTCTCGCCGATCCTGCGCCGGTACGTCGAGGAAGTCGCGGGCGAACTGGAGTCCGTCCGGCTGATGTTCATGCAGTCCAACGGCGGACTGCGGGAAGCCGCGCACTTCCGTGGCAAGGACGCGGTGCTGTCCGGCCCCGCCGGTGGGGTGGTCGGCATGGCCCGTACGTCCGGACAGGCCGGTTTCGACCGGGTCATCGGCTTCGACATGGGCGGCACCTCCACCGATGTCTCGCACTACGCGGGCGAGTTCGAGCGGGAGCTCGGCACCCAGGTGGCCGGGGTGCGGATGCGCGCCCCGATGATGAACATTCATACCGTCGCGGCCGGCGGCGGCTCCGTCCTGCACTTCGACGGCCGGCGCTACCGGGTCGGACCCGACTCCGCGGGCGCGGACCCCGGCCCGGCCTGCTACCGCAGGGGCGGGCCGCTCACGGTCACCGACGCCAATGTGATGCTCGGCCGGGTCCAGCCCGCGCACTTCCCGGCAGTCTTCGGGCCGGAGGGAAACCTGCCGCTCGACGCCGACGTCGTGTGCGAGCGGTTCGGAGCACTCGCCGACGAGGTGGCACAGGCCACCGGCACGCGGCGCACCGCAGCCGAGGCCGCGGCCGGATTCCTGGAGATCGCCGTGCTCAACATGGCGAACGCGGTCAAGAAGATCTCCGTGGAGCGCGGCCACGACATCACCCGCTACGCCCTCACCTGCTTCGGCGGCGCCGGCGGTCAGCACGCCTGCGCCGTCGCCGACGCACTCGGCGTCGACACCGTCCTCGTGCCACCGCTGGCCGGGGTGCTGTCCGCGTACGGCATCGGTCTCGCCGACGCCACCGCCATGCGCGAACAGTCGGTCGAAGCGGAGCTCGACGCCGAAGGCACCCGGGCCGCAGTCGACGCGCTCTGCGCGGAACTGGCCGCCCGCACCCGCGCCGAACTGCACGCCGACGGACTCGAGGACAGCGCCATCAGTACCCACGCCCGGGTCCTCCTGCGCTATGCCGGCACGGACGCGAGCCTGCCCGTCGACCTGGACACCCCGCCCGCGATGACACGGGCGTTCACGGACGAGCACCGAGCCCGCTACGGCTTCACCATGGACAGACCACTGCTCGTCGAGGCGGTGTCGGTCGAGGCGACCGGTGCGGCGGGCCGGCACGTACCGCACCCGGTGGATCGGACGGTCCGCGAGGGCACGCCACAACCCCACGACACGGTAAGGATGTTCGCCGACGGCCGATGGCGGGACACCCCGCTCCACCGGCGCGAGGCGCTGCAACCGTCGGACACCGTGACCGGTCCCGCCGTGATCGCCGAGGCCGACGCCACCACCGTCGTCGACCCCGGCTGGCAGGTCACCATCGGCGACACCGGCCATCTGCTGCTCACTCGGGTCCGCCCCCGCCCCGACCGGACCGCCGTCGGCACGCGGGTGGACCCGGTCATGCTGGAGGTGTTCAACAATCTCTTCATGTCGATCGCCGAGCAGATGGGCGTGCGCCTGGAGAACACCGCCCACTCCGTCAACATCAAGGAGCGGCTCGACTTCTCCTGTGCGCTCTTCGACGCGGACGGCAACCTGATCGCCAACGCCCCGCACATTCCGGTACACCTCGGCTCGATGGGGGAGTCCATCAAGGAAGTGCTGCGGCGCAACGGCTCCACCATGCGTCCCGGCGATGTGTATGCCATCAACGACCCGTACCACGGGGGCACACATCTGCCCGATGTGACGGTGGTGACCCCGGTGTTCGACGAACGCGGCGAGAACGGGCCGGGGCTGAGATTCCTGGTGGCGTCACGTGGCCATCACGCCGAGATCGGCGGCATCACCCCCGGCTCCATGCCCGCGTTCAGCCGCACCATCGACGAGGAAGGGGTGCTGTTCGACAACTGGCTGCTGGTGAGGGACGGCAGGTTCCGCGAGGCCGAGACGCGCGAGCTGCTCACCACCGCCGCGTACCCGTCCCGTGACCCCGACACCAATCTCGCCGATCTGCGGGCCCAGATCGCCGCCAACGAGAAGGGCATCGCGGAACTGCGCCGCATGGTGGACCAGTTCGGCGCCGAGGCCGTCCACGCGTACATGGGCCACGTGCAGGACAACGCAGAGGAGTCCGTACGCCGGATCATCGCGCGGCTGCACGACGGTTCGTACCGCTACGAGACCGACAACGGCGCCGTGATCGAGGTCGCGCTGACCGTGGACCGTACCGCCCGCAGTGCGATCGTCGACTTCACCGGCACCTCGCCGCAGCAGCCCGGGAACTTCAACGCCCCGAAGTCCGTCGTCATGGCCGCGGTTCTGTACGTCTTCCGGACCCTGGTCGCCGACGACATCCCGCTCAACAGCGGCTGCCTCAAACCCCTGGAGGTCAGAGTCCCGGCGGGTTCGATGCTGGCGCCCGTCCATCCCGCGGCCACCGTCGCGGGCAATGTGGAGACCTCCCAGGCCGTCACGGGCGCGCTGTACGGGGCGCTCGGCATCCAGGCCGAGGGCTCCGGCACCATGAACAACCTGACCTTCGGCAACGACCGCGTCCAGTACTACGAGACGGTGGCCAGCGGCTCGGGCGCCGGCGACGGCTTCGACGGCACCGACGCCGTGCAGACCCATATGACCAATTCCCGGCTCACCGATCCCGAAGTGCTCGAATGGCGCTACCCGGTCCTGGTCGAGAGCTTCCGGGTACGGGACGGCAGCGGGGGAGCGGGTCGGTGGCACGGCGGCTGCGGGGTCGAGCGCAGACTCCGGTTCCTCGAACCCGTCACGGTGGCGCTGCTCACCGGACATCGCCGCGTCCCTCCGTACGGCATGGCGGGCGGCGAACCGGGCGCGCTGGGCAGCCAGCACATCGAGCGAGCCGACGGGAAGAACACGGTCACCTCGCTGGAGGGATGTGACACGGCCGAACTGGCGCCCGGCGATGTGCTGGTCCTGCGCACACCCGGCGGCGGAGGATACGGAGTGCCGCAGCCGGTCGCTTCTGCGCCGTTTCGACCGTTGTCGGTGTGAGGACCTAATCTGTGCAGCGTGACTTCGCCTGCCTACACGGACAACGCTGCGCCCCAGCTCAGCGCGGGGCCGCGGCCCGCCCCGGGCCCGGCTGCCGACGAGGGGCTCTCCCGGCGGCTGCGCGCGCTCGCCTGCACGGCGCCGCTGCACGACCTCGACGTGCGCAAGGCGAATCTGGCCGGTGAGTACACGGTCTACGCGATGGCGGAGGTCGCCCTCGCCGCGATCGACCAGGTCACGCTGCACATGGACTTCGACACGGGCGCCGACCACGAGCAGATAGTGGCCAAACTGCTCCCGCGCGTCGCTGCCCAGGCGCCGTATCGTCCCACCGCGGAGCACGAGCGAGTCGCCCGCTGGGTGCTCGACAACCTGATCAACGTCGGAAGCGTGGACCGCGGCTTCCGCGCGGTGTACGGCACGTTCGGCCCGGACGGGGTCTATGTCCGCAGGGACTACGACTTCAAGCTGATCGAAGAGGTACCCGGGTACGGCGGCAGCGTCTATCTGAGGGCCACCGACGAAGCGGTCAACGTCCTGGTCGGCGCCCTCGACACGGACGTCACCAGCGCCCAGATCGCCGCCGAGGTGAAACTGGAGGTCCTGATCAGCCGGGGCCGTCTCGCCGATGCGCAGCTCGCCGCCGAACAGGCCCGCTACCGCACCGTGCAGTACGCGGAGACGCTCCGCAAGACGCTGGAGGCGACCCGGCGCAACGTCAGGGCCGTCGACTGGCTCAACGCCGTGCCCGACATGATTGCCGAGGCACTGGACCACGTGGCCGACCGCTACCGCCACGAGAACGCGATCCTCACCAACATCCGCAAGGCCCGGGACGAGGCGGAGGACCCCGAGCACAAGCGCCGCGCCGCCGAGCTCGTCGACATAGTCAAGGACTGCATCCGTCGCCACACCCAGCTGCAGTCCCGCCTGTTGGACGCGGGACCGCTGTTCCGGGCCGAGCAGGACCGGCAGGCGTTCGCCACCCCCACGGCCAGGACCGGCCTCGACCTGTACGGCCAGCTGGTCGCCCCGCTGCTGCCGCTCCCCGTCGAAGAGGCGATCCGCGTCACCGACGCGTTCTTCGCCCATGGCACAGGGCTGCGCACGCCCACCTCGGTGCGGGTGGGCGACCTGGTCGACATGCTGCTCACCCCGCCCCTGGAACGGGAGCATCTGGGTGCCGAGATGCCCGAGCCGGATCTGATCGCCACCCCGGACGACAGCAGGTTCAGCGAGGAGCAGCTGGCGAGCGCCATGAACCTCCTCGATCTGGAGCACGACGCACCGCGCCGGCTCTCCGGACTCCTCGCCGAGGCCCGGCGGAGTGATCCGGACCTGCCCTATCTGGTGGCCCTGCTCGCGGTGCACGCCGCGTCCCCGCCGGTCGGCACCGCCTACCGGCAGGGCGAGCGGCGCCTGCTGTTCGCCGTCGACGACGGGACCCGGCTGGACGACCCGGAGTTCGGCGGGGCGGACCTGATCGTGGGCATGGCCCTGCTGGACGCGGCGGGCATGGCCGCGGACCGCTCGGAGGCCTCATGAGCGGGCGGGGGCGCCGGACCCGGCGGAAGCCTGATCACCGCCGGTCCCGGGCCGCCACGTCCGGATGCGCGGTTCCGCCCGCACCCTTCCGTACGGACGCCGTGAGAGCCGGCGCCGCCCACCCCGTACCACCGAGATCCCGCACCGAGGAGCGACCGTCGTGAGCGACTACCGCGCAGAGCACACCGACGCGTGGAGCGAGCCGACCGCCGGGTACGCGACCGAGGGCGACGCCGCCCACGAGCCTGCGGCACCCACCGCAGTCACCCCGGCCGACGCGGCCGACGCCGCCCGGCTCGTCGCCTTCGGGCTGCAGCCCAAGCTGCTGCCCGCCCGCGACGCCGAATACGCCGAGCTCCTCCGGCGCTACCGGGAGGAGACCCCCTTCGCCCGGCTCGCCGATGCCGTGGCCACCGGACTCGGTCTCGTCGTCCTGGAGGTCTCCACCCGGGCCGGCATGGCCGTGACGGCGGGCGAGGATTCCGTCTTCGCCGTCCGCATGGGCGACTACGCCCGCCGCGCATCCTCCGACTCGGCCGACCGCTTCCTGCACGGGCTGGCTCATCTCGCCGTCGCCGCCATGGCCTTCCCGCGCCCCGAGGACCTCGCTGACGACGCGTACATCGGCCGGGTCACGGTCAACGGCATCGACGCGTTCGTACGCCAGGCCTGCCACCGCCTGGAGGAGCGGGCCGAGGAACACGGCGACAACACCGACCCGGCCACCGACGCCCCGGGGCTGGAAGCCGCCTGGCGGATCTATGCCCGGCGCAGCGCCACCGGCGCGACGAAGGACGCCCGGCGGCTGGCCGGATCCACCACTGGCATCGTCGGCAAGGCCGTCGCCTTCCTCACCGACTCCGGCTTCCTCCAGCGCACCGGGGACGACGCCGGAGGAGCCTTCCGTACCACCGCCCGCTACCAGCTGCAGGTACGCGACATGGCGGGTACCGCCGCCATGGCCGAACTCCTGGAACTCGGCGTCGTACCCGTCACCGACGGAACGGCGACACTGCTGCCGCCGCCCGACGGCGACGACCTGGAGCTGGCGGCCGACGCCGGTCTGCCCTTCCACGCCTGAGCACCCCCACCGCCGCCCCACTCCTGCTTTCCGAACGACGAGAGTCCGCCGCCATGTACGAGCTGTCCCGGGTCCGCCTCTACTCCATCGGGCCTGCCGGTGCGCGCTACGCCGACACCGTGCTTGACCTGCGCGGAGTGGGCGAACCCGTGCCCAACCCCGCGCCGGCCCAGGCGGAGTTCTTCGAGGAGGAGCCGGTTGGCCCGCCGCGCCGCCCGGCACCCGCCGGTGTGCTCTTCCTGGAGAACGGCGGCGGCAAGTCCGTCCTGCTGAAGCTGATCTTCTCCGTGATGCTGCCCGGCCACCGCAACACCCTCGGCGGCGCCAGCTCCGGCGTACTGCGCAAGTTCCTGCTCGCCGACGACTGCGGGCATGTCGCCCTGGAGTGGCAGCACACCCTCACGGGCGAGTGCGTCGTCGTCGGCAAGGTCAGCGAGTGGCGCGGACGGCAGGTCTCCAACGACCCGCGGAAGTTCGCGGAAGCCTGGTACTCCTTCCGCCCCGGACCCGGTCTCAGCCTCGACTCGCTGCCGGTCGCCGAGGCCACCGCCGTCGGCCGCCCCGTCGAAGGCGCCTCCGGCGCCCAGGGCAGGCGCCGCACCATGAAGGGCTTCCGGGACGCCCTCACGGATGCGGGCAAGTTCTACCAGCACCTCGATGTGCACTGGGAAGAGATCCACGACCGGTGGAACGAGCACCTCGGCGACCTGGGCCTCGACCCCGAACTCTTCCGCTACCAGCGCGAGATGAACGCCGACGAGGGTGAGGCGGCCGGGCTCTTCGCGGTCAAGAAGGACTCCGACTTCACCGACCTGCTGCTCCGCGCCGTCACGGACACTCGCGACACGGACGGTCTCGCCGACCTGGTCAGTGGCTTCGGCAACAAGCTGGGCCGCCGGGCCGAACTCACCGCGGAACGCGACTTCACCGCAGGCTCCGTCGACCTGCTCGGCCGGATCGTCGAAGCCACCGGCACCCGCTCCCGTACACGCGACATCCACGCGGGCGCCGAACACCGCACCCGCACTCTCGCCCGCAGGCTCTCCGCCCGGGCCGCCCAGGAGCGCGGCCGCACCGCCGACCTCGCCCAGCAGGTGACGGGCGCTGCCCACACCGTCACCGCCGCCGAGGAGGCCCGCAGCCGCAGCGCTCTCATCGCCGCCGAACTGGCCTACCGGCACGCCTCCCTGGCCCTGGCCGCAGCCGAGAAGGGCGCGGCCGCTCAGCGCCGCGAACTGGTCGACGCCCGCACCCTGCACTCCGCGTGGCAGGCTGCCGAAGCAGTGCTGCGCCACCGCGCCGCCGCCGACCGGTCCGCGCGCGTCGCCGTCGCCATCCGCGAGGCCGAACGCGACGCCGCGCCCGCGCTCGCCGCCCGCGCCACCGCTGCTGCCGACCTCGTACGCGCTCTGCACACTGCCGCGGAAGCCGGCGAGCAGCTGGCCAACGAGGAGGAGGAGCGCTCCAACACCCTCCAGGCCTCGGGCGAGACCGCCCACCGGGATGCCACCACCGCCGCCACGGAGGCCCAGCGCGCCCGCAGTGAGGCCGGACATCTGCGCCAGCGCCTCGCCGAGGTCGAGCAGGAGACCGCCGAGGCGGTACGGGCGGGCTGGCTCGACAACACCGCGCCGGACGCCGATCCGGCGCGGGCCGCCCTCGCCGCGAGCGACGCCGAACAGTCCACCGTCGCCGCCTGGAACGACGCACGGGAAGCGGCCGGAGCCGCGGCCGACCGGGCCAGGGAAGCGGCGGCCGCCGAGAGCCGAGCCGAGCTCGCCGCAGCGCGCGCCGCGGACGGTGCGCAGGCGGCGGACCAGTCGTACGAGGCCGAATTCAGGGCCGCCGAGTCGATCGCCGCCGACCACCGCCTCGCCGACCTGCTGGGCCTCCCCTCGGCTCACGGCGTCGGTGTGCCCCGGCCCCGTCGCGGAGCCACCGGCAACGCACCGGGCGGCGCGTCAGGCACCGCGGCACCGCATGCCCCGGCGCCGCAGGACGGGCGCGAGGACGGGGCAGGAGCAGGTACGGCCTCCGGCACCGCCGCGGCCGGCTCCGATCGGCAGGCCGTAGCCGGCCAGGCACTCGCCACCGACCGCACCGCCACGGGCGAGCACTCCCTGACCGCCGAACAGCCGCTCACCGCAGAGGAGTTCGACCGGAGCGCCGACGAGCTGAGGGAGCTGCTCGACGAGGGCATCGCCGGCGCCGAACGCCGCCTCTTCGAACTGCGCACCGCCGCGGCCGACGACTCCCGTATCCTCGGCGCACTCGGCGACGGCGGACTGCTGCCGCCCGGACCCGACGTGCTCGCCACCGTCGAATACCTCGGTGAGCACGGCATCCCGGCCCTGCCGGGCTGGCGCTACCTCGCCCAGGCCGTCGACCCGGCCGACCACGCGGCGGTGCTCGCCGCCCGCCCCGAGCTCGTCGACGGCGTGATCATCACCGACGCCGACTCGCACGCCCGCGCCCGCGAGGTCCTGGGCGGCGCCGCCCTGCTGCCACGCTCCGCCGTTGCCGTCGGCACGACCGCCGCACTGCTCGCCCCCGTACCCGCCCCCGGCACCGGCTCCGCCCGGAGCACCGACGGGGTGTTCCTCGTCCCGCCGAACCCGGCGATGCACGACGAGCATGCCGCCGACGAGGAACGCCAGGCGCTGCGGAGCCGGGCCGCCGACCGCGACGAGGACATCCGCACGCTTGCGGCCCGCCTCGCCGGAGACCGGTCCCTCGCCGCCCGGATCGGCTCCTGGCGCACCGACTGCCCGCCCGGCATGCTCGCCGAGCTCGCCGAGGCCGCCCGTACCGCCCGCACGGCCGCCGAGACGGCCCAGGCCGTGCTCGCCGAGGCCCGTTCGGCGCGCGCCGAGGCCGACGAAGCTGCCGCGGACACCGCCCGCGTCCGCGACGAGCGCCAGGAGGCCGCCCAGCGTGCCCGCCGCGTCGCCGACGCCCTCGCGGGCCTGGCCCACCGGCTCCGCGAACGCTCGCGCTGGCAGGCACGACTGCGCGAGCTCGTCGAGGAGGCGGCCGAGTCCGAGGCCCGCGCCACCGTCTGCCTGGAGCGGGCCCGCGCCGCCGACGAAGACCGCAGGGCCGCCCAGCGCGCGGCCGACGACGCCCGCCGCACCGCCCGAGCCCTGCGCGCCGAACGTGCGGAGATCGCAGGCGCCCCGGAGAACCTCCCTGAGCCCGAGGGCGATTCCCCACGCCCCGCCCTCCCCGCCCTGCGCGAGGCCTACCGGGCCGCATCCCAGCTGTACGAGAAGGTGGGTGTCGGCGCCGACCTGCGCGCCGAACAGGCCCGCGCCGAGAGCGACGAGAGCGCCGCCCTCGCCGAACTGGACCGGCTCACCAACAAGGTCCGCACCCGCGCCGCCCAGCTCCTCGAAGGCACCGACGGAGCCGACGGCCCGTCGCGCCAGGCGGCCGCCGCCCGCGCCGAATCCCTGGTCCAGCTCCTGGAGACCCGGGCCTCCGCCGCGAGCGAGCAGCTCGGCCGGCTGCGCGGCGAGGCCGAGCGTCTCGCCCCGGTCGACGGCGAGACCCACCACACCGAGCTCCCTGACGAGCTGGTCCCCGCCGAAGCCGAGCAGGCCCAGACCCTCCTGCGTACGGCCACGGCCGAACTCGGCACCGCCACCGGCGCCCTGGACACCGCCCGCGCCGCCCACGCCGAACTGCTCCACGCCCACCGCACCGCCGAGGCATCCGCCGGAGGCTTCGACGAGACCGCCGCCCTGTTGCGCGACCTTCTCAGGGACCACGGCGCCGACGACGACCCGGAGGCCCCCGAGCCGTACCCCGGCAGCCTTGACGAGGCCCGGCAGTCCGCGGCCGAGGCCCGTCGCTCGCTGCGCGGCTGCACCGCCGACCTCTCCGCCGCCGAAAGCGCCGTACGCGAAGCGAGCGACGTCCTCGTACGGCACGCCAACTCCACCCGCTACGAGCAGGTCCGTACCCCTGCCCGGCAGCAGATCCGCGAACTCCCGGCCGCGGCACTGCCGGAGCACGCCGAGAAGTGGGCCGCCGCCTTCGCGCCCCGACTCCGCGTCCTCACCGACGAGCTGGCCCAGCTGGAGCGCAACCGCGACTCCATCATCGACCGGCTCCGCGGACTCGTGGAGTCCGCACTCACCACCCTGCGTTCCGCCCAGCGGCTCTCCCAGCTCCCCGAGGGCCTGGGGGAGTGGTCCGGCCAGGAGTTCCTCCGAATCCGCTTCGAGGAGCCCGACCAGGCGACGCTCACCGAGCGGCTCGGCGACGTCATCGACGAGGCCACTCGCGCCGCCCTCAAGAAGAACTCCGACCTGCGGCGGGACGGCATGTCCCTTTTGCTGCGCGGCGTACAGGCGGCCCTGGAGCCCAAGGGCATCGCCGTGGAGATCCTCAAGCCGGACGCGGTGCTCCGCGCGGAACGCGTCCCGGTCGGACAGATGGGCGACGTCTTCTCCGGCGGCCAGTTGCTGACCGCCGCCATCGCCCTGTACTGCACGATGGCCGCCCTGCGCAGCAACGACCGGGGCCGCGACCGGCACCAGCACCGTCACGCCGGCACGCTCTTCCTCGACAATCCCATCGGCCGCGCCAATGCCACGTATCTGCTGGAGCTCCAGCGCGCGGTGTCGGACGCCCTCGGCGTACAACTGCTCTACACCACGGGTCTGTTCGACACCACGGCGCTCGCCGAATTCCCGCTGGTCATCCGGTTGCGCAACGACGCGGACCTGAGGGCGGGCCTGAAGTACATCAGTGTGGAGGAACACCTGCGCCCCGGCCTGCCACAGCAGGATCCGAACGGCGAGACGGTGCACGGAGAGATCACCGCGACCCGCATGTTCAAGCGCACACCGGCGGCGCCCGACGCATCAGAGGCAGCCGGAGCCCTCGACGCACCCCGGGCCCCCGAGCCGCCCCGGCGTGCCGGAATGCCGTCCGGCTAGCGCGACTTCGACGTCCTGCCGGGGCACTAAGGCCCCTCCCGGCAAGCTGTGCCACGTCGGGTAGACACTGCCGGGCGCGGCACGAGGTCAAGCCCGCGACAGGCTGCGCGTGCCCCGGCGGCGTATCCGAGCTGCCTCCCGGTCCGCGGCCCTCGCCGCCCGACGGGCCGCACGCCGCTCCCGGCGCAGCTGCCGTGCAGAGCTGCTGGGCATGGACACCACGCCATGGCGTTGATTCCAGACCTGGCGGGTCACCCACACGTCCAGCACGGACCAGGTGGCGACCACCGTGCTGCCCACGCTGCTCAGCACCATCGGGAAGGCCAGCCACGAGCCCGTCAGAGTGGCCAGGAACGCCACCATGGCCTGGATGATCGTCAGCGACATGATGAGCACGGCGCGCACGGCCGACGCACGCACCGGATCCGGCATACGTCGCCGTGCCGCAGGCTCCTCCACCCACAGCGGCTGCCGCGGGATCCGTGTCCCGCCCATCGCCGGCGCCCCCGTGCTCCGACGCTCTTCCGTGTCCAAGGGCTTTCCACTCCCACCGCTGTCCGACTTCAGGGTTGTTGCCCGGCATGGGCCGTTTCTACGCAGACGGACCGGATCGCCCTGCCGTACGCCCTCTTCGTAATCCCCTACCCCGTGCCCCAACGCCCGTACAGACAGACGAGTGAATCATCGTGAAGATTCCCTTGATCCATCATGGAACGAAGACTTCCAGCCAACTGCCATGTGAGGGAATGCAGCGCTCTGACAGGTCTCTTCTGCCGCTTTCGTGAACTTCATCTCCTGGAATACCAAGACAACCCACGCCCAGCGCCTGCTAGTCCGGCTGAAAATCGTCCGGACATGCCTTCGAGTTGTCTGTGAGGCAGTAGTAGGCTCGCGCCGTTTATTGACGGAACACCGCCCCCGCACGA
Source organism: Streptomyces sp. NPDC051020 (assembly GCF_040683105.1). Taxonomy (NCBI): domain Bacteria; kingdom Bacillati; phylum Actinomycetota; class Actinomycetes; order Kitasatosporales; family Streptomycetaceae; genus Streptomyces; species Streptomyces sp. NPDC051020. The sequence goes on from NZ_JBFBCG010000003.1 coordinate 168,959, forward strand.
GGGGCTGAGCTGGGGGAGGCCATGCGCTTTCGCGGAAAGTCCATCCGCAGGAAGATCGTGGCGTTGCTGCTGGTGCCGCTCGTCTCCCTCACCGCCCTCTGGGGTTTCGCCACCTACCTGACCGGCCGCGAGGCCAACCAGCTGATGGGTGCGAGCACGATCGTGGAGAAGGTCGGCCACCCGCTGGAGGACGCCGTCCGGGTGGTCCAGAACGAGCGCCGGCAGACCCTCGTCTTCCTCGCGGACCCCCGCGCCTCCGACGCCCTTCCCCTGCTGCACCGCCGGCGTGCCGCCACCGACCGCGTCGTGGCGGACGTCAAGAAGAGCGCACAGCAGAAGAGCATTCGCGACGCTCTGAGCACCGACGCCGAAGCGCAGCTCAATTCGATCCTCAGCGCCGTCGATGGTCTCGGCGCGCTCCGCGACTCGGTCGAGAAGCGCACCATCGACCGTAATCAGGCACTGGATTTCTACAACGGTCTCATCGATCCCTGCTACCGCTTCCTGACCGGCCTCCACACCATGGAAGACGTGTTGCTGGACAAGCAGCTACGCGCCCTGGTGGGCATCTCACGGGCCCGCGAACTGCTGTCCCGGGAGGACGCACTGGTCGCCTCGGCACTCGTCGCCGGTCGGCTCGACGCCCCTGAACTCCGACAGATCTCCGACCTCGTCGCGAACCGCAAGCTGCTCGTCGAGATCAACAGCGAGGCACTCCCGGTGGCGGAGCGGCGGCGGGTGGAGCAGTACTGGGCGAGCCCGGAGAGCGAGCCGCTGCGCGCCGCGGAGAACAAGATTGTCGCCGCGGGCCCCACCGACAACCCCCGCGCGGTCGACGCCGAACGCTGGCAGGAAGTGGCTCCGCCGGTCCTGGACCGGCTGGCCAACGAATCGACCGAGATGAACAACCGCTTCCAGGACCGCGGCAAGCCCGCCGGATACAGCGTTCTGATCAAGGCCGGTGTCGCGGGTGTCCTCGGCTTCCTCGCCCTGCTCGTCTCCGTCTTCGTCTCCGTACGCATCGGCCGTGAGCTCGTCCGCGACCTTTCCCGGCTCCGCAAGGACGCCCACGAGGTCTCCGGCGTACGGCTGCCGAGCGTGATGCGCCGCCTTGCCGCGGGCGAGCACGTCGACGTCGAGACCGAAGCCCCGCAGCTGAGGTACGAGAAGGACGAGATCGGCCAGGTCGGCCAGGCACTCAACACGCTGCAACGCGCGGCCGTCGAGGCCGCGGTCAAGCAGGCCGACATGCGCCGCGGTGTCTCCGAGGTCTTCGTCAACCTCGCCCGCCGCAACCAGGTGCTGCTGCATCGCCAGTTGACGCTGCTGGACGCCATGGAGCGCCGGACCGAGAACACCGACGAACTCGCGGATCTCTTCCGCCTGGACCACCTCACCACCCGCATGAGGCGGCACGCCGAGGGCCTCGTGATCCTCTCCGGCGCCGCGCCGTCCCGGCAGTGGCGCAAGCCGATCCAGCTGATGGACGTGGTGCGCGCGGCCGTCGCCGAGGTCGAGGACTACGAGCGCGTAGAGGTCCGCCGGCTGCCGCGCCTCGGCGTGGGCGGGCCGGCCGTAGCCGACCTCACGCACCTGATCGCCGAACTCCTCGAGAACGCCACCGTGTTCTCACCCCCGCACACCGCGGTCCAGGTGCACGGCGAACGCGTCGCGAACGGCTTCACCCTCGAGATCCACGACCGTGGCCTCGGCATGCCGCCCGAGGTCCTCCTGGACGCCAATCTGCGGCTCGCCGAGACACCGGAGTTCGAGCTCTCCGACACCGACCGGCTCGGCCTCTTCGTGGTGAGCCGACTGGCGCAGCGGCAGAACGTCCGGGTCTCGCTGCAGACCTCTCCGTACGGAGGCACCACCGCCGTCGTCTTCATTCCGGCGGCCCTGCTCACCGATGCCGCCGATACGCACGGCTCGGGATTCCGCCTCGACCGACGGGCCGAGAAGGCGATCGGCAGCGGTAGGACCGGCAAGGAGGCGCCGCGCGACGACAAGAACCGCAGGGACGGCGTGGCGGACCGGCGGACAGCCGATCGCGCGGGCGAGGCCAGGCCCGGCGTACTCGCTCCGGTCTCCAGCGGGTTCGCGGACCCGACCGCCCTGGACGGACCGGTCGAGCTCGAAGGGCCGGTCGACGCGCTCGGCTTCATGTCGGACCCCGTACTCGATTCCGAACTCGCTCCGGTTCTCGACGCAGTGTCCGACATCGAAGACACCGAGAGCGAACGCGGTGGCATCTTCCGCGCCCGCGACCTCCGTCGTGACGCCGACCGCGAACAGCACCAGCAGGCGTCCGACCGGATCTCCGGACCCACGGCCGATGTCCGGGCGATGCGCCCGGGCGGCCCGGTACCGCTGCCCCGACGCACGTCACCGACGCTGGTCACCGACCGCGGCCGCCGCGTTGACGAGGCCGGCCGCGTGCACCCGACGACGACCACCGACCGGGAGCCGACGGACACCGGCAGGGACACCGGCGCGTCCTCGTACGACAACGGTCGTTCCACTTATGTCCCCGGGCAGTCCACCAGCGACGCCTGGGTCTCCGCCGCCACCCGGCGGCCCACCGAACCCCGGCAGCCCACCGGCTTCCGGACATCCACCGAGCCCGCCGCACCCGCGTCGGCACCCCCTGAAGCGACGCCATCGACCGCACCCCCCTCGCACCCGGGAACCGTGGGCGGACTGCCCCGCCGGATCCGGCAGGCCAACCTCGCCCCACAGCTCCGCGAAACATCCGGCGGACGTGCTTCCGAGCCGGCCCGATCGGGACCGGCCGAGGACATCGAGCGGGACGCGGACGAGGTACGCAGCCGAATGGCCTCGATGCAACGAGGCTGGCAGCGCGGCCGTCGGCAGAACGCCGGGGAAGCGACCGGGCCCGGTGAGACAGCTCAAGGAACCACTCCGGGAGGGGACGGTCGATGACCGCACCGAACGCCGCAGCATCCAACGCCACACGCCAGGGATCCGGCGAACTCAACTGGCTGCTCGACGAACTCGTCGAGCGTGTCGGCAGCATCCGCAAGGCTCTGGTGCTCTCCAGCGACGGCCTCCCCACCGGCACGTCCAAGGACCTGACCCGGGAGGACAGTGAGCATCTGGCGGCCGTCGCCTCCGGATTCCACAGCCTCGCCAAGGGCGTCGGGCGCCACTTCGACGCGGGCCGTGTCCGTCAGACCGTCGTCGAACTCGACGAGGCGTTCCTCTTCGTCACGGCCGCCGGTGACGGCAGCTGTCTCGCCGTGCTGGCAGACTCGGACTCCGACGTGGGGCAGGTGGCGTACGAGATGACGCTGATGGTCAAGCGTGTGGGGGCACACCTGGCCAACGCCCCACGGACGCCCGGTCTGCCCGCCGGAGGGTGAGGGGCGGGCATGAGCGCTGACTCGTCCCGGGGCACACCCCCCGGATCCCCGGCCGCTCCCACGGACCCGCAGTCGTCACGCTGGTACGACGCCGACGCGGGGCCGGTGGTCCGTCCGTACGCGATGACCCGGGGCCGTACCAGCAGCGCGTCCCGCCACCGTCTCGACCTGATCGCGGTTGTCGTCCCCGAACCGGCGGCCGACGACCCCGGCCGGGACCAGACGCTCTCCCCGGAACACGTGGAGATCGTCGAACTCTGCAGCACCATGCCCCAGTCGATCGCCGAGCTGGCGTCCGGTCTGGATCTCCCCGTCGGGGTGGTCCGGGTGCTGGTCGGCGATCTCGTCGAGGACGAGCTGGTGCATGTGACCCGTCCCGTTCCGCCGGCCGAGCTGCCGGACGTGAACATTCTTCGCGAGGTGATCAATGGCCTTCGGGCGCTCTAGCCGCAGCAGGCGGCCCGTGGAGCCGGTTACCTTGAAAATCCTGGTGGCGGGCGGCTTCGGCGTGGGCAAGACGACGCTGGTGGGCGCGGTCAGCGAGATCAGACCACTACGGACGGAGGAGCGGCTGAGCGAGGCCGGCCGCCCGGTGGACGACACGGCCGGAGTCGAGTCCAAGACCACCACCACGGTGGCCATGGACTTCGGGCGGATCACGCTCCGCGAGGACCTGGTGCTGTATCTCTTCGGCACACCGGGGCAGGACCGGTTCTGGTTCCTCTGGGACGAACTGGCCCAGGGAGCCCTGGGCGCGGTCGTCCTCGCCGACACCCGGCGTCTGGAGGACTGCTTCGCGGCCGTCGACTACTTCGAGCAGCGCGCGATCCCGTTCACCGTCGCCGTCAACTGCTTCGAGGGAGCCGACCGGTTCCCGACGGAGACGGTGCAGGCGGCGCTGGACCTCGACCCCGAGGTACCGGTGCTCATGTGCGATGCGCGCGACCGGTCCTCGGTACGGGACGTGCTGGTGGCGGTCGTCGAGCACGCACTCGCCCACGCGGACCGGCTCCGCGAGCCGGCCACCACCTGAGCACAGCGGCGGAACGCGGCCCGTACCCCCGCCGACCGGGGTACGGGCCGCGCGTCGTGGGGCCACCGGATGCGGGACCGCCCAGGGAACGGCGTACTCCGGGACCGCGCACGGCCCATGTCCGCAGCCGCCTCAGGAACCGCGAAACGGCCGGTGCACGGAGCCTCTACCTGCTGTCGACGCCCTCCTCTTCCCAGCCCAGGCTCCGCTCCACGGCCTTGCGCCAGTTGTCGTACTCGCGCTCACGGATCTCCGGCTCCATGCGCGGTTCCCACTCCACATCGCGCTGCCAGTGCGTCTTGAGCTCATCGAGCCCCGACCACACCCCGGTCGGAAGCCCCGCCGCGTACGCCGCGCCCAGGCACGTGGTCTCGGAGATCTTCGGCCGGATCACCGGAACCCCAAGAACATCCGCCTGGTGCTGCATGAGCAGTCGGTTCGCCGTCATCCCGCCGTCCACCTTGAGCGTCGTGATCGGCACTCCCGAGTCCTGGTACATCGCTTCGACGACCTCACGCGTCTGCCAGCTGGTCGCCTCCAGAACGGCGCGGGCCAGATGCGCCTTGGTGACGTAGCCGGTGAGCCCGGTGATGACCCCCCGGGCGTCCGAACGCCAGTAGGGGGCGAACAGCCCGGAGAAGGCAGGGACGACGTACGCCCCGCCGTTGTCGTCGACGCTCGCCGCCAGCGTCTCGATCTCCTCGGCGCTCCGGATGATCCCGAGCTGGTCGCGGAACCACTGGACGAGCGCCCCGGTGATCGCGATCGAGCCCTCCAGGCAGTAGACGGGGGGCTGGTCGCCGATCTTGTAGCCGAGCGTGGTGATCAGCCCGCTCTTCGACGGCACGGGCCTGTTCCCGGTGTTGAGGAGCAGGAAACTCCCGGTGCCGTATGTGTTCTTGGCAGTACCCGGGTCGTAACAGGCCTGTCCGAAGACCGCTGCCTGCTGGTCGCCGAGCGCGGAGGCCACGGGCACCCCGGCGAGTGTGCCGACCGCCGTCCCGTACACCTCCGCCGACGACCGGATCTCCGGAAGCACCGCCGCCGGGACGTTCATCGCCGTGAGGATCGACGGATCCCACTCCAGCGTCTCCAGACTCATCAGCATCGTGCGCGACGCATTGGTCACGTCCGTGACATGGACGCCGCCGTCCGTGCCGCCGGTGAGATTCCAGATCAGCCAGGAGTCCATGGTGCCGAAGGCGATCTCGCCCCGCTCGGCGCGGCTCCGCAGGCCCGGTACGTGGTCCAGCAGCCAGGCGGCCTTGGGGCCGGAGAAGTAACTGGCCAGTGGCAGCCCGGTAATGCCCCGGAAGCGGTCCTGACCGTCCGCGCCGCCGAGCTCATGGCAGAGGGCGGCCGTACGGGTGTCCTGCCAGACGATGGCGTTGTGCACGGGCTGCCCGGTCGCCCGGTCCCACAGCACGGTCGTCTCGCGCTGGTTGGTGATGCCGAGCGCGCTGAGCTGCTGTGCCCGCAGCCCGGCATTGGCGAGCGCACCCGCCACCACGGCCTGGACCGTGGTCCAGATCTCGGTGGCATCGTGTTCCACCCAGCCGGGTTTCGGGAAGATCTGGCGGTGCTCGCGCTGGTCGACGGCGACAATCGCGCCGTCCTGATCGAAGATGATGCAGCGGCTTGATGTGGTGCCCTGATCGATGGCGGCGACAAACCTGCCCGTCATGACGTCCCCTTGTCGCGAGGTCGAGAAGCCGAAGTGGCAGAACCTGGATGACCGGAACCCGCCCTCGGGCGGGTTCCGGCGCTAGAAGGCGGCATGGAAGACGATGCCCGCCAGGACCCCGCCCACCAGCGGTCCCACCACCGGGATCCAGGAGTAACTCCAGTCGGAGGTTCCCTTGTTCGGTATCGGCAGCAGTGCGTGCACCAGCCGCGGACCGAGGTCACGGGCCGGATTGATCGCGTACCCGGTGGGTCCGCCGAGCGACAGTCCGATGCCCACCACCAGCAGGGACACCAGGAGTACGGAGATTCCGGAGCCGTAGACACCAGCCCCTGCCCCCTCCACCGGCCCGATCCCGACCCCGGCGTTCTTCCCGAAAGCCAGGATCGGCAGCACCAGACCGGTTGTCGCAATGATTTCGGTGCCGAGATTTGCCACCGGACTGCGGATCTCCGGACCGGTCGAGAAGATCCCCAGCGTCGGCACGGCCGTCTTCTCGTCCGCGTTGGCGCGGAACTGCGCGTAGTACGTGAGCCAGGCCAGCAGCGCACCGATGATCGCGCCCACCATCTGCCCCAGGATGTAGAGGGGGACCTTGTCCCACTTCCCGGTGTCGACGGCGATGCCGACCGTGACCGCCGGATTGAGATGCCCGCCGGACAGCGGGGCCGCGGTGTACGCACCGGCCAGCACACCGAAGCCCCAGCCGAAGGCGATCACCACCCATCCCGCGGCTCTCGCCTTGGAGTGGTGGAGGGTGACGGCCGCGCACACACCTGCGCCGAACAGGATGAGGATCGCCGTACCGATGACTTCCCCGGCGAAAATGTCTCCATTGCTCATGGCGCTCCTAGGGGTTGTCCGGCGGGTCTCGCCGGTCGCTTCCATGGCTACGGAGGCCGAGGGCAGGGAGGTTCGTTGCCCTGCCCGGCTGTCCGTGACGAGCGTGGTGACCATGTCGGACTGCCGCAGAGCGGAAGTGGCGGCAGCGACTGAGCAAGGAGTGTTCACCGACGCTGATCGGTCGTCAAGAAGGCCGACAGCAAACACAGTTCACCATGCACGGACCGGATGCTTCCACGCGTTGGGGACGGATCCGGGAGATCTCAGCGGACCGCGACGACCGCTGATCCGTGCCCGAACAGCCCCTGATTTGCGGTGATTCCGGCACGCGCCCCCGGAATCTGTCGCTCCGCCGCGCTGCCGCGCAGCTGCCACGTCAGCTCGCAGACCTGGGCGATGGCCTGCGCCGGTACCGCTTCGCCGAACGAAGCGAGCCCGCCGCTCGGATTGACCGGGATGCGGCCGCCGAGCGCTGTCGCCCCCTCGCGCACGAGCTTGGCGCCTTCTCCCGGCGCGCACAGCCCGATGTCCTCGTACCACTCCAGTTCCAGGGCAGTGGAGAGGTCGTACACCTCGGCGAGGGACAGTTCGTCGGGACCGATGCCCGCCTCCTCGTACGCCGCCCGGGCGATCGAGGCACGGAAGCTCTCCGGAGCGGGTTCCACCGCGACTGCCGAATCGGTTGCGATGTCCGGAAGGTCGAGCACGGTCTTCGGGTAGGTGGGCGTCACCGTGGCGACGGCGCGGATACGGACCGGGTCGGCCGCGCCGCGCCGGCGTGCGAACTCCATGCTCGACAGAACGACGGCCGCCGCCCCGTCGGAGGTCGCGCAGATGTCGAGCAGCCGCAGCGGGTCGGCGACCACGGCGGAGGCGGCGACCTGCTCGGCGGTCACCGGGGCCCGGTAGCGGGCGTTACGGTTCAGCGCGCCGGCGGCCGCGTTCTTCACCTTGACCAGTGCGAAGTCCTCCGTGGTGTCCCCGTACACCGCCATGCGGCGGCGGGCGTACAGCGCGAAGTACGCGGGGTTGGTCGCCCCGAGCACCCGGAAGCGCAGCCAGTCGGGGTCGTCGGGCCGGTCGCCGCCCGCCGGGGCGAAGAACCCCTTGGGTGCCGCATCGGCACCCACCACGAGCACCACGTCCGCCATGCCCGCCAGGATCTGTGCCCTGGCCGTGTTGATGGCCTGGGCACCGGACGCGCAGGCTGCGTACACGCTGGTGACCCGGGCGCCCTGCCAGCCGAGCGCCTGCGCGAAGGTCGCGCCGGCCACATAGCCCGGATAGCCGCCGCGCACCGTGTCCGCGCCGACGACCGACTGCACGTCCTGCCAGCCGATCCCCGCGTCGCTGAGTGCGGCCCGGGCGGCCACCGTGCCGTACTCGACGAAATTGCGCCCCCACTTGCCCCACGGATGCATCCCGGCCCCGAGGACGGCCACATCCCCGGTCATGCCGCACCGTCCGGGACCGCACCGTCGGTGGTCACGGGCCGCCAGTGCCAGGTGGTCCACGCGGTGCCCTCACCGTCCGGCGCGTCGCCGTCCAGCACCCCCGGAACCACCTCGACGGTCATTCCGACTGCGAGGTCCCCGACACCCACCCCCGGCGCTGCCTGCCCGAGGACCACCATGCGCTCGGCCGCGAGTTCGACCGCGACCAGGGTGTACGGCTCCCAGGGCACGTCCGGGTCGGAGACGTACGGAGCGGGGGGACGGTAGCGGCCGTCGGTGTACGACCAGACGGTGCCCCGCTTGGAGAGCGGCGTCTCGACCAGCTCACCGCCCGCGCAGCCCGGATTGCGGCAGAACGCGTCCTGGCGCGGGAAGAAGACCGACGAGCAGGCCGAACACCGGGTGCCCAGCAGCCGGAAGCCCCCCTCGGTGCTGTCCTCGGTGAACCACCCGGCCACCACGGGTGTGCGCGTGTGCGACAAAACCCCTCCCCGGCACTGGATCTGACGGAACGTCAGAAGTGTGCCACGGTCAGCGGTTCTCGGCGAGCCACTTGGCAGCGGTCTCCGCCAACTCTCCGTCGCGCCCGGCCAGCATCATCCGGATCATCTGCACATCGCCACGCAGTGACCACGCGGGGTGCCCGAAGGTGGCCGGATTGTTCTTCTCGATCAGGAAGTGCGCGGGCCAGGCCGCGCCATACCCGATCAGGGGCAGCGCCGCCGCATACCGCTTCCGGCCGCGGGCCAGGCCGTAGGCGGTGACCGCGAGCCCGGTCAGGGCCCCCGTCAGATGAACCCACCGGGTCGCCGCCCTGGAGTGCATCGCCACGTAGTAGGGCCAGAACTCCTCGTACGAATGGAACGTCTGCTGTGACATACGGGCACCGTAATGGCTGGGAGCGCAACCGGATACGGCCGGTCCGCGTCCGAGAGGAGGGACGAATGGCCGGAACCCACGGGGGTGGTCCCGGCCATTCGACGTCCCACCGCGCCGCGGCGGGCTTCAGACCGGCCGGCAATTGGGGGGCGGCGTCGCGGGGCTGGGGCACGCACCTCGCGGCGTTGTCGTCCCTCACCATGTTCCCCAAGCTCTCGGCTTGGCTCGAGCAGGGGAGGCCCCATTCGCCATGGCTCAATCCTCCGCCTTGCGATGCACGCACCCCAGCCCCGCTCCTTCACCCACCCCCCAATTGCCGGCTGGTCTCAGTGCCCTGCGACGGACCGCTGGGCCACCGGGAAGTCGAAGTAGGTGTCCGGGAACAGCTCCGGCTTGAAGGTGTAGTGCCACCATTCCTCAGCCAGATTCACGAAGCCGGCATCCGTGAGTGTGGTCTTCAGGAACTGTCGGTTGGCTCGCTGCACACCCTGGATCCGCGGGTCGTCGGTGTGTGACAGCGTGTCGAAGCAGTCGAATCCCGTGCCCATGTCGACCGAGTTGTCCGGGAACCGCTCGGCCTGCGGCGCGTAACAGGGCACCAGCTGCTCGCCCGGCACGTACGGCCTGGTCGGCGCGGCGGGCAGCCTCACCAGCGTCAGGTCCACCGTGCTGCCGCGGCTGTGTCCGGACTTCTCGGCGATGTAACCGTCCGTGAACAGCCGTGTCTTGTCGACCCGGGGGTAGAACTCGCCCTTCATCGCCCCGTCGTCGAGATCCTCGGCCCAGCGTACGAAGTGATCGACGGCCCGTTGCGGCCGGTAGCAGTCGTAGACCTTCAGCGAGTAACCCTGGCGCAGCAGCTGCGTCTGTGCCCGGTGCAGGGCCTGGGCCGCGGGCCGGGTCAGGATGCAGAGCGGCTGCCGGTACCCGTCGACCGGCTCACCCAGGAAGTTGTGGACGGTGGTATAGCGCATCTCCTGGATGATCGTGGGGTCCACCGAGCGCAGTGCGACGAACTCCTCGGGCGCCTTCGGCTCGGTCTTCGCCTGCGCCGCGGGGGTGGCGGCGGAGAAGGCGAGCAGGGCGGCGGCAGTGGCTGCCAGGACACGGAAAGCGGAAGCGATACCTGTCATGGGCGCATCATCCATGAGTCATGGGTGTCCCGGAAGCGCGATCGGCTACAGTCCGCGCGTGTCCACGCCCGAAAAGGGAACCGAGTGGAGGAAACAGGTGGAGCAACCGACGAAGGACTCCCACTGCAGCAGCTGCGGAGCGCCGTACCCACCGGGATCCGCGACCTGGCCGCGCACCTGCACCGCCTGCGGCGACATCGCTTACCGCAACCCCCTCCCGGTCGCCATCGCCCTGCTACCCGTCACCGACCGGCAGGACACCGCACTCGTCGTCATTACCCGCACCATCGAGCCCCGGCTCGGCGGCCTCGCCCTGCCCGGCGGCTTCATCGACCACGGCGAGGACTGGCAACACGCGGTCGTCCGTGAACTCCGCGAGGAGACCGGCATCGAGGCCGACCAGCAGGACGTCCGCCTCGCCGACGCCCTCAGCTCTCCGGACGGCCACCTGCTCCTCTTCGGCCTCCTCCCGCAACGCCCGGCCGCCGAGCTCCCGCCATCCGTCCCCACTGACGAGACAGCCGGCCACAGCCTGCTCAGAGCCCCCGCCGAACTGGCCTTCCCCCTGCACACCCGGGCTGCCCGCGCCTGGTTCGAAGGGCGCTACCACTACCGCTGACGGCATCACACCCCATGCACCCGCACCGGGCAGGTCACCCCACCCTCCTCACCGTCCCGTTCCACCACGACCTGCCCGCCCGACAGGCGCGACGTGTACCGCTCGACCTCCGACTGCTCCCATCCGTCACCCGCGTCCCGGACCACCAGTCCGCCCCCGGTACGCCCAGGGGCCGGAGCCCACACCTCCAGTTCCAGCCCCCCGTCCGCGCCCCGCACCGGAATCACCGCACCCGCACGCGCCAGCACCGGTATCCGCGACAACGGCGCATCAATCAGGACCTGCCCCGGCCCCTCGTACACCTCGCCGGTCACCGTGTCGTACCACCGCCCCCGCGGCAGCCGCACCGCCCGCCGATCCGTGCCCCGCTGCAGCACCGGCGCCACCAGCAGCGCATCGCCGAGCAGAAACGCGTCCTCGCAGTCCCGCAACGCCCGGTCCCCAGGCGCCCCCCACCACAGCGGCCGCACATACGGCGCACCCGTCAGCCGGGCCAGCTGCGCCAGCGTCACAAAGTACGGACGCAGCCGCTCCCGCTCCTCCAGCGCCGCCCTCGCGTGCTGCAGCACCTCCGGCCCGAACTCCCACGGCTCCCGCCGCCCCGCGTCGATCGCCGAGTGCGTACGGAACAACGGCAGAAAGGCACCCAGCTGGAACCACCGCAGATACAGCTCGGGGGACGGCGATCCGTCGAACCCCCCGACATCAGGACCCGAATACGGCACCCCGCACAGGCCGAGCCCCAGCACCAGCGCCAGCGAGGTGCGCAAGCCCTGCCAGCCCGACTCCACATCACCGGACCAGGTGCCCCCGTACCGCTGCATACCCGCCCAGCCGGAACGCGAGAACAGGAACGGCCGCTCGTTCGGACGCAGTCGGCGGAGCCCCTCGTACCCGGCCCGCGCCATCGCCAGCCCGTACACATTGTGGGCCTCCCGATGATCGCCCCCGAGGCCCTCCAGACAGTGCCGCGCCGACCGAGGCAGCGTCGGCTCACCGAATGCCGTGAACGACACCGGCTCGTTCATGTCGTGCCACACCCCGGAGAACCCCTGCGCCAGCCGCTCCCCGTACAGACCACCCCACCACTCCCGCACCTGCGGATCGGTGAAGTCCGGGTACACACACTCCCCGGGCCACACCTCCCCGCGCACCACCCGCCCCCGTGCGTCCCGCACGAACGCCCCGGCGCTTCCGACCGCCGAACCGGCGTCGAACACCGCGTTCCCCGGCTCCGCCTTCACCGCCGGATCGACGATCGACACCAGCCGCACCCCGTCCTCCTCCCGCAGTTCCTTCGCCAGCCCCGCCAGCTCGGGGAACCGCTCACGGTCGACGGTGAACACCCGATGGCCGTCGTAATGGTCGATGTCCAGATGCAGCACGGACAGCGGCAGCCCCCGCTCCCGGTACCCGGCGACCACCCGCCGCACCTCCCGCTCACTCCCGAACCCCCACCGGGCGTGCTGCGGCCCCAGCGCCCAGGACGGCGGCAGCGCGGGCGCACCCGTCAGCGCCGTCCAGCCCTGAAGCACCCGGGCCGGCGTCCCCGCCACCACCCAGCAGCGCAGCGGCCCCCCGTCCATCCGCACCTCACACACCCCTGGACGGTCATGCCCGGACCCCGCGCCCTCCTCGCCCTCGTTGAGCGTCACCCGCCCCGCCCAGGTGTTGTCGTGGAACGCCAGATGCGTCCCCGCGTCCGAGACCACCACCTGCACCGGCATCGTCAGATACAGCGGATCGTCACCGGGCCCGAAGCGCCCGCCCGGGTCGGTGTTCCACAGCGCGTACGAACCGTCCCGCAGCCGCGGCCCCGCCCCCCGCCCGCCCAGCCCGAAGAACCGGGCGTCCGCCGGCAGCTCGGACCGCTGCACCCACCGGGCGCAACCCCCCGCCACCGGCTCCCACCACCGCGGCGGCAGCTCCCGCCGGAGCACCACACCGCCGGGCGTGCGCAGTTCCACCGCCCCGTGCCGCGACACCACCACGGTCAGCCGCTCCGACACCACCTGCCAGCCGCCGTCCTTGTCCGGCTCCAGAACGGCACGCGGATCCGGCTCCGGCGCCGGACCGGACAGCGCGTACGAGGGCAGCGGCTCCGCCCCGTCCCACGCCCAGAACACCGCACCGCCCGCCGAAACCCGGATACTCAGCTGCGAACGGGCGAACCGGACCACACCACCACCGGGCCCGGGCTCCGCCCCCACCAGCAGACCCGGCACCCTCGCCCGTTCCGCACCACGAGGCGGCAGCGCCCGCGCATCCGCGCGCTGCCGACGCCAGGCCGAGCGCACCGTGCGCAGCCCCCGTACCGAACCCACCAACTTCACCGAGCGCACCAGGTCACGACCGTTCATGCAGCTCACCCTGCCACCCGACGAGGCGGCAGCGGGCTCCGTTCAACTTCCGTTCACCCGTGGCCTGACCACATAGCCGGACAGACAACCATGGGCGGGGAACCCTGGTGCGGAAGACGATCACGTGGCATCGTCCGTGACAGCCGCCTCACGCGCACACCCCAGCACGTGTGCGCGCGAACCACGCCCACCCCGCGTACCCGTACAGCCAGGGAGCCGCCCCATGACCTCAGCAGCGAACGAAGCCCCCCTCTGGCAGCCCGACCCCGAGCGCATCGCCGCCGCGGCGGTCACCCGCTTCCAGAGCTGGGCGGCCGAGCGGTACGGAGCACCGGCCGAAGGTGGTTACCCGGAGCTGCATCGCTGGTCCGTCGACGAACTGGACACCTTCTGGCAGGCCGTCGCCGACTGGTTCGACATCCGGTTCTCCACCCCGTACGAGACTGTCATCGGCGACCGCACCATGCCCGGCGCCCAGTGGTTCCCCGGCGCCACCCTCAACTACGCGGAACACGCCCTGCGCACCGCCGAGGACCCCCTCCGTGCCGACGCGCCGGCCCTCCTCCATGTCGACGAGACCCACACCCAGGTCCCCGTCAGCTGGTCCGAACTCCGCCGTCAGGTCGGCTCCCTCGCCGCCGAACTCCGTGCCCTGGGGGTCCGCCCCGGCGACCGCGTCAGCGGTTATCTCCCCAACATTCCGCAGTCGGTCGTCGCGCTCCTCGCCACCGCGGCCGTCGGCGGCGTCTGGACCTCGTGCGCCCCGGATTTCGGTGCTCGCAGCGTCCTCGACCGGTTCCAGCAGGTCGAACCCGTCGTCCTCTTCACCGTCGACGGCTACCGCTACGGCGGCAAGGAACACGACCGCTCCGAGACGGTCGCCGAACTGCGCCGCGAACTCCCCACCCTGCGCGCCGTCGTCCACATCCCGCTGCTGGGCACCGCCGCCCCCGAAGGCGCTCTTGAATGGTCCGCACTCACCTCCGCGGACACCGAACCCGTCTTCGAGCAGGTCCCCTTCGACCATCCGTTGTGGGTGCTGTACTCCTCCGGCACCACCGGGCTCCCGAAGGCGATCGTCCAGTCCCAGGGCGGCATCCTCATCGAGCACTTCAAGCAGCTCGGACTGCACTGCGACCTCGGGCCCGACGACCGCTTCTTCTGGTACACCTCCACCGGCTGGATGATGTGGAACTTCCTTGTCTCCGGCCTGCTCACCGGCACCACAGTCGTGCTGTACGACGGAAGCCCCGGCTACCCGGACGTCAGCGCCCAGTGGCGCGTCGCCGAACAGACCGGCGCCACCCTCTTCGGTACCTCCGCCGCCTACGTCATGGCGTGCCGCAAGGCCGACATCCACCCGGGCCGCGACTTCGACCTCTCACGCATCCAGTGCGTGGCCACCACCGGGTCCCCGCTCCCGCCCGACGGCTTCCGCTGGCTCCACGACGAGGTCGCGGACAACCTCTGGATCGCCTCCGTCAGCGGCGGCACGGACGTCTGCAGTTGCTTCGCCGGCGCGGTCCCCACCCTGCCCGTACACATCGGCGAGCTCCAGGCGCCCTGCCTGGGTACGGACCTCCAGTCCTGGGACCCTGCAGGCAAATCGCTCATCGGCGAGGTCGGCGAACTGGTCGTCACCAACCCGCTGCCCTCCATGCCCATCCACTTCTGGAACGACCCGGACGGCAGCCGCTACCGCGACAGCTACTTCGAGATGTACCCCGGCGTCTGGCGCCACGGCGACTGGATCACCCTCACCGACCGCGGCTCGGTCATCATCCACGGCCGCTCCGACTCCACCCTCAACCGGCAGGGGGTACGGATGGGGTCCGCCGACATCTACGAAGCGGTCGAACGCCTCCCCGAGATCCGCGAATCCCTGGTGATCGGCATCGAGGAGCCCGACGGGGGGTACTGGATGCCGCTCTTCGTCCAGCTCGCCGATGGCTTCGCCCTCGACGACGGCCTCCGCGGCCGGATCAAACAGACCATCCGCGACAACCTCTCGCCGCGCCACGTCCCGGACGAGGTCATCGAGGTACCCGGCATTCCGCACACCCTCACCGGCAAGCGCATCGAGGTTCCGGTCAAGCGCCTCCTCCAGGGAACGGAGCTGACCAAGGCCGTCAACCCCGGCTCGATCGACAACCTCGAACTGCTCCACTTCTATGTGGACCTGGCCCGCAAGCGCCACTGACAGTGCGCACTGTCAGTGCCCGTGATTACTCTGAGTGAGCAATGTTCGACAGCGCACTGGGGGACTCATGGCGCACACCAGGAAGACCAGGAACACCACGTCCATGCGACGCACGCTGCGCCGCGAAGCACCGAGCACCATCGGCCTCCTGGCCGACGAGCAGGACTTCGCGGCCATGCGGCGCTACCGCACCTTCACCTTCGACGACCACACCATCTATCTGCAGCAGGTCGAGGGCCTGCTGAAAATCCTGGCGGCCCAGGGCATGCACACCACGGTCGCCCTCTTCGACCCCGAGGAGTACGCGGAATACTGCGCGGAATCCGGGCTCGCGCCCGACGCCCCGGCCAGCCGCAGCCGTTTCACCGCCGAAGTCGCGGCTACCGGAGCCACCGTCGCCTACACAGGACAACCCATCGACACCCTGATCCCGCTCCTTGTCTCCCGAGCGGTCCGCCAGGCCACCTGGGAGTACGCCACGGTGGTCCTGGCCGACCTCGGTGAATGCGCCGACTGCGGCCAGGACATCGGCCGCGCCGCCTTCGACCGGGCCTCCCACCTCCTGATGCGCACCCTGGAAACGGCGGGCCCGGGCACCCACCACCTCGTCTGCAGCACCCCCACGGAGAACGAGCAGTTGCTCGCCGTCCTCCACACCGAGCGCGGCGCGACGGGGCCGGCCCGACTCGAATCCGGAGAAGGAGCAGAGTTCGTCACCGTCCTCGCCGTCGGTGTCGCCCTCGAAAGTCACGGAGGACTCGTTCTGCGTACGAGCAACCCCGGCACCCCGGACCGCGTCCACGGCTGGCGACTGACCCGCGGCAGCCTCGTGCCGCTCACCGCCGGAGAGGTCTTCAGCGCCTACTGCACCGACGCGGACACCGGGGACCCGGTCTCGCCGGAGTCGGGCGTGGAGTACTGCGCCGGCTTCGACATCGGTGCCGACGCACCGGAGACCCACCACTGACAGAAGAGAAGAAGGGGCTCCCCGCCACCTGTGGCGGGGAGCCCCGTCAGGACAGGCTGCGCGGACCTACTCGCCCGACAGCACCGTCTGAGCCGCGAGCCGCGCCTCATCGGCGGAATCCGCGGCGCGCGCGGCGGCAGCGGCACGCTCGCACTGCGCGAGCGTGTGCTTCGCCAGCGTGGCCCGGACATAAGGAATGGACGCGGCGCCCATCGACAGGGAGGTGACACCCAGACCGGTCAGCACGCAGGCAAGCAGTGGATCGGCGGCGGCCTCACCACAGACACCGCAGCTCTTGCCCTCGGCCTTGGCCGCATCGGCCGACAGTGCCACGAGGTCCAGCAGCGCGGGCTGCCACGGATCCTGCAGCCGGGACACCGCACCCACTTGACGGTCGGCGGCGAAGGTGTACTGCGCCAGGTCATTGGTGCCCAGCGACAGGAACTCCACCTCCTGCAGGATCGAGCGGGCCCGGAGAGCGGCGGACGGAATCTCCACCATCGCGCCGAACTTCGCCGGCAGCCCGGCCGCCCGGCACGCGTCGGCGAACGCCTTCGCATCCGTGCGGTCCGCCACCATGGGCGCCATGACCTCCAGATGGACGGGAAGTCCCTCGGCGGCCCGCGCCAGCGAGGTCAGCTGGCTCCGCAACACCTCCGGGTGGTCCAGCAGAGTGCGGAGCCCCCGCACACCCAGCGCCGGGTTCGGCTCGTCCGCCGGCGTCAGGAAGTCGAGCGGCTTGTCCGCGCCGGCGTCCAGCACCCGCACCACGACACGCCCCTCGGGGAACGCCTCCAGCACCGCCCGGTACGCCGCGACCTGCTTCTCCTCGGACGGCGCCTGCTTGCTGTCGTCCAGGAACAGGAACTCCGTACGGAACAGCCCCACACCCTCGGCACCGGCCTCGACCGCGGCCGGCACATCGCCGGGCCCGCCCACATTGGCGAGCAGCGGCACCCTGTAACCGTCGGACGTCGCACCCGGACCGGTCGAGTCGGACAGCGTAGCCTTGCGCGCCGCCGCGACGCTCTCCATCTCGGCACGCTTCTCGTCGCTCGGCTCGACGAATATCTCGCCGGTGCTGCCGTCCACCGCGATCACGGTGCCCTCGGCCAGCTCACCGGCCCCGGGGAGAGCCACTACGGCCGGCACACCGAGCGCCCTCGCGAGAATCGCACTGTGACTGGTCGGGCCGCCCTCCTCGGTGACGAAGCCGAGCACCAGCGTCGGGTCGAGCAGCGCCGTATCGGCAGGCGCCAGGTCCCGTGCGATCAGTACGTATGGCTCGTCGCTGTCCGGTACACCCGGCATCGGCACCCCGAGCAACCGCGCCACAATCCGGTTGCGAACGTCGTCGAGGTCAGCGACCCGCCCCGCCAGGTACTCCCCGGCAGCGGCGAGCAGAGCCCGATAGGCGGCGAAGGCGTCGTACACGGCACGCTCGGCACTGCTCCCGACGGCGATCCGCCGGTCCACATCCGCCATCAGCTCGGGGTCCTGCGCCATCAGGGCCTGTGCCTCGAGCACGGCCTGTGCCTCGCCGCCGGCCAAATTGCCGCGCGCGTTCAGGTCGGCCGCAACAGCGTCCACAGCCTGGCGAGCACGTCCCTGCTCGCGCTCGGCCTCCTCCGCGGGGATCTGTTTGGCCGGCGGCTCCAGCACGGCCGTGCTCATGTGCCGAACCTCGCCGATCGCCACACCGTGGCTCACGCCGACGCCTCGCAGCGTTGTCTCCATTTCACCGTCTCCGATTGTGCGGCGACGCCGTGCCACCGCCATGTGTACCGACTGTCTGATACTGCGCCGAGTGCGTTACCGCCAACTGAACAGCGCGTCGCCGATCTTCACATCCCCGTCCTCACGGACGTCGGACAGCGACTCGGCGGTGGCCTCCAGCGCCACGATCGGGCAGATCGAGGACTTGCCGGCCTCCTCCACCGCGACGGGGTTCCAGCGCACGATGCCCTGACCGCGCGTGATGGTGTCCCCTTTGTTGACGAGCAGCTCGAAGCCCTCGCCATTGAGCTGCACGGTGTCGATGCCCAGGTGGGTCAGCACCCCGTGCCCATGTTCGTCCACGACGACGAACGCGTGCGGGTGCAGGGAGACAATGATTCCGTCCACCGGCGAAACGGCCTCCGACGGTTCGCGCACGGGATCAATGGCAGTTCCGGGCCCCACCATTGCGCCGGAGAAGACCGGGTCGGGTACCGCCGCGAGTCCGATGGCGCGTCCGGCAACAGGGGACGTCACAGTGGTCATGGGGAGCCTCCCAGGGTGAAGCTTCACTTGGCGCCGCCGCGGCCTGTCAGGGACGACGTACTGTTCAGCAGCGTAAGTCATAAGAAGTCCCGGTTCCGCCCGAGTCCTGCGGCTTCGCGGACCTAGAGGCGCACCGGCAACGATTTGCCTCGACTACCTGAGGCCTGTACTGTCGTGCTCCTGCCTGGCCCCAACGCGACATCGAGTCGGGGGTCGGCGGCGACCATCAAGCCCAGATCTTAATTCTGATTGCATCTGCATGCCTGCAGACAGCTGGTCAAGAAAACGGAAAAGGCCTGATAGAGTCGGACTCGCCGGAAAGGGAAACGTGAAAGCGAAGAACTGGAAAGCGCAGTAACAAATCTTCTGCTTCGCAGAGGGCCCGCTTCGGCCGGGAATCGGACACGAAAGAGTCTGATAGAGTCGGAAACGTAAGACCGAAGGGAAAGCCCGGAGGAAAGCCTGAGAGGGTGAGTACAAAGGAAGCGTCCGTTCCTTGAGAACTCAACAGCGTGCCAAAAGTCAACGCCAGATATGTTGATACCCCGGCCTGCTTCGGCAGGTTCGAGGTTCC